>DKLU01000235.1 GCA_002455915.1 Chryseobacterium sp. UBA6632 | reverse complement strand
TCTTCTCAAAAACGAAAATATACCATGATTTTTGCAGGAGTTTTTATACTAATACTATTATTTATCATTATTTATAAAATTTTACACAAAAATCTGAAACACAAAGAAACTTTCATCACTGAGGTTACCAATACATTAGAAGAAAAGGAAAAATTGATTTCTCAAAAAAGTATCGAAAAAGATGAACTTCAGCAAAAAATTGGTGATGCTTATAAAGAAGTAATGCAACTGGCGCGTAACAACGATCCTTCATTTTATTTTCGTTTTCAGGAAGTTTATCCGGAATTTCAGAAAAAATTACTTGAAAATTTTCCAGGTTTGAAAACTACCGAGCTCATCTTATGTGCTTATACTTTCTTAGGGTTTACCATTAAAGATATTGCTGAATACACTTTTAAATCGATTAATACCATCAGAAACAGGAAGCAGAATTTGCGCAAAAAATTCAGTATTCCCACAGAAACTGACATGGAAGATTGGTTAAACAATACTATTTATCCAAAAGAATAAATAAAACATAAAGCTTTAAAAATCAAAACATTAACCAAAAGTAGTATACAAATGGTATACTACTTTTTTTGTGCTTACATATTTTTTTTATCTATTTGTTTAAAATTTAAAACGAAAATAATACCGAATAAAAACATAAACAATTAAAAACAAACCATAAAAAACACAATAAACAATAAAGTTTTCAGAGAGTAAATTTAAACTGTTGTTTTCATGAAATTACCCCAATTTTTTTGACTACAACAAACAACACAACATGATGAAAAATTTAAGTAGAAAAAGGTAATATTTTTTCGATGTTACCTTTCTACTTTTTACTCTTTATCTCAACAAAAGTAATCAACAATAATTTTAATAATACAGTAAATTAAGTCAATATTTTGTTACTTTTGCCTAAACAAGCTATAACTAAAAACACAATAAAGCTTCATGACAAATAATTATTTAATGCTCAAGAGAAGCTTTCAAAAATATTTTCTTTTTCTATTCTTCTTTTTTTGGTCTAGTCTTATTTTCTGTCAAAATAATGATACTAAAAATATTGATGAGCTTTTAAAAAAAGCAGAAATCAGCAGACAAAAATTTAAACATCTCGATCAACTGAAATACGCAAAAGACGCACTTATTCTTTCCCAAAAAGCCGAAAATTCAGAAAAAATAACACAGAGTTATTATACAATGGCGAGAGCACTCTCCTTTCTTGAAATGCAGAAAGAAAGTTTTACCTATGCTAATAAAGCTCTAAATGAGCCTTATGGAAAAAAAAGCGAACTTTTACAAGCTCAGGTAAGTGAAGTAAAAGCTTTCAATTACTACAGTTTGGGATTAAATTCTCAGTTTACTAAAGAGCTTCCTAATATCATAAAGCTTTTAAAGAATGAAAATAATAGAGAAGCCATTATCTTAAAACAAAGAACCTACTTAAACCTTGGAGCATTAAAACCAGATTCTGCATTATATTATTCTAAATTATCTTATGATGAATTAAAAAAAATTCCTGAAAACCAAATTCATTTAGAACTTTCAGACTATTATCGATATATGGGTACGGATTTTATGGATAACGAAAAGCCAGATTCTACGCTCTACTATTTTAATAAAAGCTTCAAAATTAATTTAAAATATAAAGATCCGGTTGTTTTTCAGGATTATACGTCATTTGGAGACTATTTTGCATGGCAAAAGCAATACAAAAGGGCTATTTCTTTTTATGAAAAAGCAATCAAAAATATTAAGGACCAATCAATTGCCCCTTATCATTTTCACAATAACAGTTTATACAAGAAAATTTCTGACTTGTATGGTAATCTTGGAGACACAAAAAAGCAATCTGAATACAAAAAAATATATACCGATCTACAACATAAACTTCTTTTGGAAAGAGAAAAAAATATAGAGGAAGCTCTAAAAGTAATTCTCAGTGATCATGAAAATTTTTATAAAACAAAAGAAAAAACACACTATACTTTAATCTTTTTCCTTATTGTCATTATAATTCTGCTCATTTTTATATTTTCCCGCTTAATTTATAAAAACCTAAAACATAAAGAAAATCAAATCAGCGAAGTAAAAGGCAATCTTCAGAAAAAAGACGAAATTATTGATCAGAAAAACACAGAAACCAAAGAACTGCAACAAAAAATAAATAAAGCCTACACCGATATTATAGATTTAGCCAAAAGTAATGATCCTAAATTCTATGAATATTTTCAGGAAATTTATCCTGAATTTCAAATAAAAATTCTTCAAAATTCCCCAGGGCTTAGAACTTCTGAGCTGGTTTTGTGTGCTTATACTTTTTTAGGATTTACCATTAAAGATATTGCAGAATATACATCAAAATCGATAAACACTGTACGAAACAGAAAGCAAAATCTTCGTAAGAAATTCAATATTCCAAAAGAAAAGGATATGGGGATTTGGTTAAGAGAATTAACACAAACTCAAAAAAATTAAATTAAAACATTAAAAACAAGAAACTTACATATAAATAGTATACTGATGGTATGCTATTTTTTTTGAATTAAAGCTAAATTTCATTCTCTTTGCATCAGAAAATTAAATCAATGCATTTGACGAAATTTTTAAAGCACAATAAATAAAAATTAATTAAATAAAAAATTACAAACACAAATAACAATAAAAATTTTCTAATATTCTATAATAAGGGCAAAAACACAAATGATGAATTTGATTAGTAAATAATCAAAATTTTAAAAACACACAAAAAATGATGAATTAATAGTAGAACCGAGCGGAAGTAAACTCAATTTATGATTGCTCTTCTACTATTAATTTTTTTTGAAAGAAAAATTTTATTGCTCAAAATAATTCTCAGATAATTTCAATTGATCTATAAATTTAAATTTGTTTCATTTCCAATAAAAAAATCAATCAAAAGAACATAAAACACTGAAAATAAAATAATTAGTTTAAAATAGTATAAGAATAGTATACTGTTTTTTTTGTTAAGAAATATTTTTTTAATCTATTTGCACAGGTAAATCAACAAAAGGTGTATAATTAAAAACACAAATGATGATAAAGAAACTTTACTAAAGTTTTCTGAAAAATTTGACTAAATCTAAACACAAATGAAAAATATAAAAATTAACCTTTAGATTGATTTTCCGAACACAAATGATGAAATTGAATTTTGCCAAAAACAAAAATTCAAAAACAAAAAACACACAATGAAAAAAAATTTCATTAATGAAAACAAGGGCAATATTCTGAGTATTGCCTTTTTATTTTAAAACAGCATTCAATATTTTATTTTAATATCTTTCAATCAAGAAGCCGAATGAAAATTTCATCCGGCTTCTTTTATAAAAGGCCACAATTGAAAAAAATAATTGGGGCAGCGTGATGCCGGAGTCGAACCGGATAATCTTGCCGGAGTTACCGACTTCATTATTCCTCCCCTTCAAATGGTACGAAGTAATTTTTTTCTACGACACTTTACGTTTTAAAAACAAGGCAACAACCAAAAAGTGAATCGTGCTATAACCCACTGAGCTACTTTTCCTATTTAGATTTTGTGTTTTCGGATTGTGGAAAAGGCGGGATTGTTCATTGCTCTTTTATATTTTATTTTTTGTATTCACGAATGCTGTGCATTTCGAACCCGCGACCCCGTCGTAATGAGCGGAGTAACACTATTCTACGGCACTTGTTTATATCTTTAAAAACAAATAAGGTAAAAGGCGAAAAGAGTGTGCTCTTTTAAGAGCGCCGCTTTTACCCATTTTGGGCAGTGAGCCGGCAATTCTACATCTACAAGAGACTTACGTTTTCTTGCGAAAACTTTTGCCCGGTTGGTTTTCAACCCAACTTCGCTAGTTCGGTCGCCCGAATTACACTACCTTAGGACCGTTATATTTACGAAGGAACCCTTCTCTACGACACTTATTTGTTATAAATTTTAAATTAAAAAAGAGGCAAAAGACGAGAAAACTCTTTATATAGATCATTTTCAGATCTACTCTGGAGTCGAACCAACATCATAAGATTAACCGAAGTAAGTTTTCTCTAACGGCACTCTTTATTTTAAATCAAGGTAATTTTCGTACAGACACTTACGCTTACATCTTACCATTAGACGACTGCTTTCGCAGACAGGATTCGAACCTGCATCTTAAGCTTGGAATCGAAGCATTTCTATACTACGACACTTGATATATTCTTTATAATTTTTTTTATAAAAAGAGGCAAAAGGCGAAAAGACAGACATGCACCCGATCCCTACTATTATTCAAGAAATTGCACTTTTTTCTTAGATTTTTGAGGTCTAAATTCTGACTCGAAGTAAGCCTTTTCTACGGCACTCTTTTGTTTTTTAAAAATCAAGGTAATAATGGCAGAATCTTCCGTACATTTTGCTCTACCATCTGAGCTACATCTCGTTTACAACAGAGAAGGCAGGAATCGAACCTGCGACACAAATATTTAACATCGAAGTATGATTCTAAAACGACACTTGATTTTATTTTTAATCGTTTTATTTCTAAAAAATACAAGGCAAAAAATTGATAAAAGCTGTCTTAAAAACTCGTCTAGCCACTCGACCATACCTTGCGGCAAAAGGATTCGAACCTTTGTAAAAAATCGAAGTAACTTTTATCCACGGCACTTGTAGAATAATTTTTTAAATCGAGCAACAGAGCGAAAAGGCTCATATTCAATTAAAAGTCGAAGGATTCCTTTTCTGACGGCATCGATTATTTTTAAGTAAGGTGAAAAATCAAACAGAGACTTATCGACAGAGCGATACCATTACGCCATTCTCAAATAAGAAACAGGATTCGAACCTGTATTGCTGTCCCCCGAAGTAACTCTGTTTTACGACACTTACTTTTTAGTTTTCCATTGGGTTTTTCTGTATTTTTTCCAATTTCTTTGAAACTTAATTTCTTTTGAATTAATGGTTTCAATGCCATGTGGAAAACACCAGGAACATCCCATTTCAATTCCATATATTATTCTGGAAATCTGGACATTTGAAATTTTCTTCGGAAAATCAATGAATCCATATTCATTAATTCCGAAAGCTTGTCTTAATGACTTAATTTTTTTCATAAGTATTGAGTATTTAACCTCAATACAGTGCTTCTTTAAGACGTTTTTTTATAATAATACATGGTTATTGTTTTTTGTTGATACAAATTTATTTAGCTAATGCGCATTCTTTTTACGCAGTTATTTTTTTAATTAAAAACCAAGTAACAGGTTATAAGAGTTTTTGAATGTTGTTCAAATTGGAAGTTTGACGATGAAACTCTTAAGATAACGACATTGGTTAGTTTAAATCGAGCAAAATAACGAAAAGACTCTGGTTCAAGTGGAAATCGAAGGAATTCTTTTCTTACGGCATCGATTGTTTTTTTAAGTTCTTATGGTTATTGTTTTTTGTTACTGCAAAATTATTGTGTTAGTACGCAATCTTTTTACGTTGTTTAAAATATTTTGTGTTTTTGTTCGTTTTGCCTTGAAGCAAAAGAACCAAAAGTTCAAGACTTGGAAACTCCGGCTAAAAATTTAAAAATCTTCCTAAAATCTCCAAACTCACGCCTTGCTTTTCCCAACGCTTGTTCAAACAGTGGATATTTTTTAACGGAAATTTTTAAAATTTTCTTAACGCCTCCATTTCCTAGGTCGTTTTTACTACTATTCTTTTTTAGGTCATTGCGAGGAGCGAAGCGACGAAGCAATCTCATAATAAATTCTTCACTTCATTGCATTTCGTTGTGAATGACAAATTTTAGTTTCTTATTCCAGCAATTATTTCTGAAATTGATTCTGCATTTTTCAACTTCATTGAATTCAAGATTTTTAAAACCTTATTTTTAAAATTTACAGGATGATCTTTTATTTTATCAAATTCTATTTTTAATTCCAATTCATCAATTTCGAAAATAGGTTTAATATTTACAAAATCTTCTAAGTTTAATTCTGTATAATCTGAAAATTGCACTTTTCCATTTTCTTTTTTATAGAAAACCCAAGGATGTCCAATTTGTAACACTGTCCATTCTTTTGAAGAATTTTCGAAAATTTTTCTCCATTCTGAAATATCTCTGAGATCTCCGCAACACATTGGTTTAATTAAAACTTTTTCGTTTTCCATTAAAACAATTCCTCCGTTGAACGATATTATACTATCTTCAAAATCATCCAAATCTATTTCTTCTAAAAATTCAGTTAGAATGATTTGCAGATTTTCATCATCAATAATTTCTGTATCAACGAAATATGATCCTTTTTCTATAGCATCGAAATCTAGCTTTAATATCGTTTGTGATTTTATCCATTCATTATACCATTCTTCCGAATCATGAGGATCAGATATTTCAGGTAGTTCGGCATCTTCTTTCTGATACCTTAATGGAAAAATTTCTATTGTGTTAATAAATCGAATCATTTTGTACAGTTTTTCTTTTCTAGCCCCGATTGTAACGGCATCCTTTTGTGTAGCGAAGCGGAACAAAAGATACAGTGGAAAGCGGGATTAAGCTCCTAAATAAAAGTAATTATCCAATTTGAAAATCACTTATCATTTATGACTTATAACTTCTATTTTAAAGCAGTGCCTTTTACAGCACTACTTTTTTTATCATTTCTACCGCTGATTTTCGGTCTTCCAAAGCATTCAATACGTCGAAAATTTTGTCTGACCAACCTGCGATAAGGTATACATCATTTTTTCTGACATCCAATGGTTGTCTTCCGTAACCAGCCAAGTCAAAAATATACAATTTTGCATTCGGGTTGAAACTTTTGTATTGATTCCACGAATTTTCGAAAGAATTTCTACCACTGTTGCTGTCCCAAAGCTGAGTGTCGGTGAACAACATTACTTTATCCACTTTTTCACGTCTGTTCAATAGATCTTCGATCACCAAATAACCGTTTGTGGAGTAACCAACTTCACCTTCTCTTTTGTAGAATGCATCTACGTTTCTCAGGATACCGTTTTTAGGCATCGGAACTCTCTTCCAAGTGTCACCAAACATACCTGAAATCACATTTTTGCACTGTGACTGCAACATCATCGACATCAACAGACCGATATCGTACAACAATACTTTAGATTTCGGAGAAACCGGTTGTTGCATCGAACCAGAAACGTCTGCCGCGATCACTACTGAAGTATCGAAACCAAAACCTTTGATGTTTTTTGCACTCACCATTACTGCATCTTCCAATGCTTCCAAAATTGATGACAAGTAAGGCGAATCGATTGTTTTCAATTCTCTATACGCCGACAAAAATCTAAATGGCAATTGTTTTGAATTTCTCACCGCTTTTTCATCCGACAAATAGTTGCACACTTTGTACATTGCGTCTGAAGAAACGTTTGCTTCTAAGATGTTTCTAAGATTTCGCAATGTTGCCATATAACCCAATTTGTTGCTGAAAATCAGTTCTTCCCATTTGTTTTTGAACGCTGATTTTCTTTCTGCATCATCAGTAAATTTTGTTTGGCCTAAAACCGAAAGTTCAACTTCCCAAGTGTATGGAGTTTCCAACGAGTCGTTTACGATTTTGTTGAAAATTGCTTGCTGATTTTCATCTTTTGCTTTTGGATGAACCAAGAACAAAGCGTCTTTCAAGGTAACTTCCGCTTTTCTGTTGTATTTTGCGAACTGGTATTCATCAAATTTATTGAATGATTTTACCAGACCTTTTTGGATTTGTTTTGAAAGTTTATTCAATTTTTTCAAATCTGTTCTTTCGTTTGCCAATTGGTAATAAGCCAATAGTTCTGTGATTTCATCCGCTCTTTGAATAACGCCGTCAACAGTTCTGCTTACCAAGTCTGTACCTGAAGTTTGTTTCGCCAATTCGGTCGTTAAAACCAATGGAATTGATCGCAAATACATATCTTTTCTTGCATAAACGGCTAGTTTTGCAACAAATTCAGGATCATTTTTCTGAATCAGAGACTGGATTCTTGCCAATCTGTCATTTCCTTTTTCATAGGTTGTGTTTGATAATCCTGTTGTAACAACAGCACTGTACAATTCTTCTGCAGGTGTCATGGTATATGCTTTTGCACCTTCGTAATTCATTACTACGTTATTTGATTTTCTTAAAAAATTAAATTTCATGGTTACTGTTTTTTAGTTAAACATTTTCGAGGATTATCACTTCCTCTCTGATTTCTAATGCAAAGTAAGGATGCTTTTACGCAATGTTTTTGCGTAGTGTAATTTTTTGTGAAAAACTTTTTATTTTTTGTTGGAAAATCGCTAAGGCGCTAAGTTTTTCTTTTTATTTAGGCTGCTTTTAAGGCACAAAGGATTTTATCTGCGATAAAATTTTACTATGTTATTTTTCAGAAAAAAGTAGTGATGGAGAAATCTTAAAAAACTTATTCACAAAGTTTGTCATTCCGGAGGAATAGACTGCTTTTTTTCGGCAGAGATTCCACTCTGCACTTCGTTTCGCTCTGAAT
>DKLU01000333.1 GCA_002455915.1 Chryseobacterium sp. UBA6632 | reverse complement strand
AAAGGAGGGATTAAAACCGATGTTCATTATCACGGTTCTTCACAATTGGTGTACGCTGAAGGCGGCATTATCCATATTTTTACAGATTCCAAACACTGGTATCTGCCTGCCCGCTGCTTTATGTGGATTCCGGCACACACTCCTCATTATATTTTTTCTACCAGTCAGAATGTAGATCTTTTCAATTTATATTTTAAAGAAGAGGAATCCGAAGATGGCTTTTTTGATGAAATCAATATTTATTCGGTGAATCATCTCCTGAGGGAAATGATTTTACATACAAAAGACTGGGATGGGAAAATCACAAAAAATGATGTTAATAAATATTATTTTCTTAAAGCTTTAAAAGGAATTTTATTTGAAAAACGAGAAAAAAGAACCGCTTTTCCTGTGCAGCATCCTTTCCCAAAAGATGAAACTCTGTTAAAGATTGCCCAATACATTCATGCCAACTTAGAAAAGCCTCTAACAATCGAATCTACAGCGAAAGAGTTCGGTATGAGTACAAGAACGCTTTCAAGAAAGTTTAAAGAGATTTTAGGGATGAATTACGTTCGTTTTCTGCGTGCGTTGAGAATTACAAGATCTTTAGAATTGATGTTGGAAGGAAAATATAATATGTATGAAATTGCCATGATGGTGGGGTATAACAGCCTTTCATCCTTTAGTAATATCTTTAAAAAAGTAATTGGAATTCCGCCGACGGAGTATATGCATAGGCTGAAAGGGGAGGATTGAGTGGGTATGTTATAGGGTTGGAGTGGTTGAGAGTTTGAGGATTCTGTTTCTCTAAATGACACAAAAAAAACCACTTCAAACGAAGTGGTTTATATGTTGAGAAAATTCTCTTTTTTGATTAAGCTTCTTCAGAAGACTCTTCAACTTTAGCAGCTTTAGGAGCAGCTGGTTTTGGAGCTTCTACCGGAGCGTCAGAGACGATATCGAATTCGAAGTTGTATTCAACGTTTCTGTGTAGTCTGATGTTAGCAGTTACTTTACCAGTTCTCTTAATAGTGTTCCCTGGGATTTTGATGTATTTCTTCTCAACAGATACTCCAGCTTTTTCTAGAGCAGCAGAAAGATCTGCATTGTTGATAGATCCGAATAATTTGTCACCAGCACCTACTTTTGCAGGGATCGTAACAGAAGTTTTCTTCAATTTATCAACTACAGTGTTAGCAGCAGCGATTAATTTAGCTTCTTCTTCTTTTCTAGCTTCCAAAGTAGCTTCTAGAGCTGCAATGTTTTTAGGTGTAGCTAAAAGTGCAAATCCTTGAGGGATTAGGAAGTTTCTTGCATAACCAGGCTTTACGCTTACTGTGTCGAATTCAAGACCTAAGTTTTCTACGTCTTTTTTAAGAATAATGTTCATTGTTGTTGTCCGTTTTAAGATTGAAAAATTAAAAGATTGAAAAATTGAAAGATTAAGAAATTCTTAATCTAAAATCCAAAATTTAAAATCTCAATTCCGTTAGAATTTAATTATATATTCAGCAACAAAAAGCCAAAAGCATGAAGCTAATGGCTAATTGCAATTTTTTATTTCAATAAATCAGCTACGTATGGTAGTAAAGAAAGGTGTCTTGCTCTTTTGATTGCAGCAGAAACTTTTCTCTGATATTTCAAAGAAGTACCAGTGTATCTTCTTGGTAAGATTTTACCCTGCTCGTTTACGAACTGTAATAAGAAATCAGCATCTTTGTAATCAACGTGCTTAATTCCGTATTTTTTGAATCTACAATATTTCTTTTCAGATTTTGTATTGATATCAAGCGGAGTAAGGAATTTTACTTCTGATTCTCCTCCAGCTGAGGCTTGTTTAGCCATATCATCTATTGCCATGTCTTGTCTTTTTTAAAAATTGGGTTAATTAATTAAGCTTTAGCTGCTTTTACTTTAGCTCTTCTTGTTACAGCGTACTCTACAGCATGCTTGTCTAGTTTTGTAGTAAGGTAACGGATAACTCTCTCGTCACGCTTGAATGCTAATTCTAAATCAGCAACTACAGAACCTTCACCTTTAAATTCGATTAAAGTATAGAACCCATTCTTTTTCAATTGGATTGGGTACGCTAATTTTTTTAATCCCCAGTTTTCTTTAGCAACGATTTCGCAGTTCTTTTCTTTGATAAGATCTACATACTTGTTCACTGCTTCCTCCACCTGAGCTTCAGATAGAACGGGAGTTAAAATGAAAACAGTTTCGTAATTGTTCATAATGTTAAAAAATTTGTTAATTATTTCGAGGTGCAAAAGTAGAAAATATATTTGTAATATGCAATATGTCTGTGAAAATGATTAAACAAAAAAGACCTGCAAAAGCAGATCTTTAAAATGTTTTATGTTTAAAATGATTATTTCTTAATCACTTTGGCAGATTGCGAACCGTTTTCTGCTTGCACCGTCACGATATATGATCCGGAAGTTAGTTTAGATAAATCTACATTAAATTTAGTCTGATTAATTTCAGAGGTCAATACATTTCTTCCTGTAGCATCAAACACGCTGATTGATTTTACTTTAGACTGAGACTCAATATTCAAAATATCAGTTACAGGATTTGGATATACTTTTAATGAAGCATTTTTCTTAGCTAATTCATTGGTTGATAACGAAGAAGCTACAACATTTACGGTGTAATCTTCTGCTTGCCCATAATAGCCTCCTTCACAAGGGTCAATTACATCAGGATCTGTAAAGTCGCTATCCGTTTTCTTAATTCTCATTCTTGTATTCCCCGGTAAAGCTGTTGCAGGAACGGCAATGGAATGTACAGCCTGAATAGCATCTGCTCCTGAAGAATTTTGTATGGTTTGAGTTACCTCATACACTTCACCAGGATCATTTAAAGAGCCATTTTGATTCCAGTCGATGAAAACAACAAAAGTATTTTCATAATTTCCTCCCGTATTTCCTTTTAATGTAATATTATAAGAATTCCCTTGTGTTACAGTAGCGGTTTGCGATAAAAAATACTCATGGCTATTTCCTACATAAGCATCACTAGATGAAGTATTGTTAATGCCTGCGAAGTTAACTAATGTGATAGGTTCATCCCCATCAATACCAAAGGCAGCATATCCAAAGGTTAATGGTCCACAATACGGTACTGGTGGTTCTACATAAGTATAATCGACTTTAATATTATCCACTAACAGCATGAATTTGTCATTGCTATTATTTACAAATGCTATTCTTACATTTTGACCAATATAAGGTGTAAGAACAGCGGCTCTGCTTGCCCATGTTCCATATTCTCCTGTTGTGCTATAGAGCTGAACTGTAAAATCAGCGATTGTATTTCCTCCATTTGGAGCAAGCATCACTTTGTATCCATCTCTATAACTTGTGTCCTGTGCCTTTGCATCCCAATATAAAGTAGGAGATGTACCAGAAACTGTAAACTGTGGAGATATTAGCCAGTCATTAGAAGTTCCGGCAGGAGTGTACCATGAGGTACTCATGGCTGCATAATTTCCAGCTGGTCCGCCGAAACCGCCATTGGTGCCTTGTCTGTCTATACGATTCCAGCCATTGGTAATAAAATCTACATCGTCAGCAGGAGTTAGCCCATCGGCATCAATAATCGTCCAAGCTGCTATGCCTGGTCCGTTTCCGTCAAAATCTTCTTGAAATATTTGGCTATAGCCAAACAATGGAAGGCACAATAATAGTGCATTCAGTAAATGTTTTTTCATGAATAATGTTTTATGATTCTTCTCAAATATAATGAAAAAACATAGAAATATCAAATAATCAACACATTATATTTTCAATTTTAATTGAATTATAATGCTATTCTTACTCTTTTCTAATCTCGTTTAGAAAATTGATTTTTATTAAATCGTACAAAGAATGCCTGCTTACAAGGAGTGAAGCAATAGAAGAAACCATGCCGCCAAGCATCAAATGGAAAATTAATGAATGCCTGTCTGTCATTTCCAAAACAATGATCGCAGATGTAAACGGAGCGCGTGTAATTCCTGTTAAAAAAGCGACCATTCCGGCTAAAACAACAACATTGGTTTCATTTTGAGTTAAATTGATAAATCCTGAAATTACAGAACCAATACTTGCCCCAGCCGTTAAAGCCGGTGCGAAAATTCCGCCTGCGCCGCCTGAGGTAAAAGATAGAGCAGGGCCCAACATTCTTAAAATAGGAACATACCATTCTTCGTGTTTATTTTTCGTGAAAAGTACGCGTTCCATAATTTCCTTTCCGGAACCCAAAATCTCCTGATTAATAAAATAAGCAATAGAAGCTATAATTAAAGCGCTGATAATTAAAAAAACGACATTTGCTTTATCGGTTTTAAGATTTCTTTTCTTCCAATCATTCATTTTCAGCATGGTTATGGAAAGCTGACTTGCCATAATTCCCGCAATTCCTGCCACTAAAATAATAGGAAACATTACCATTAGCGAAACGTCATTGGTTTTCGGATAACCTAAATATAAATACGAACCCGCCAAAGTCTGTGCTGTTAAACCTGCAATAATAACCGCGGTAAACAACGCTGTTTTAAAGTAATTGATATGTGTTTTTGAAAGTTCTTCAACCGCAAATACAATTCCGCCCAGAGGAGTGTTGAATGCTGCTGCCAATCCTGCTGCTGCACCCGTCATAATCATGTTTTTCTTTGAAATTTTCGGCCACCATTCGGGAAGATATTCGTTTACTTTTCTGAAAACTGATCCCGCAATCTGAATGGTCGGTCCTTCACGACCCACCGCGCCCCCTCCAATAACTAAAACCACGGAAGAAATGATTTTAAAGACAATAATTTTTAAGCTTAATAAGCTTCGGATTTTTCTATGTTCCTTCGGATTTGCCAATTCTACAGCCGCCATTACCTGAGGAATTCCGCTTCCTTTGGCGTTGGGTGCAAATTCTTTCACCAGCCACCACGAAAGTACAAAGCCAATCGGGGCAATAATGAAGATCATCCAGGCATGCCAGTTTAAAATAAAATGTAGAAGATTTTCGCCCCACGCAAATAATTTAGCATACATCACCGCGACAAATCCCGTAATCACAGAACCGATCCAAAAAGGAATGGCCTGAAGCATATTCAGTTTCAGTTGTTCGTTGCGGATGTTGTCGAAGGATTTTTTAAGACTTCTTCGGATGTGGGTGAAAATTTTCAACATTTGCTAATTTTGAGGTGCGAAAATACAGTTAAATTATCAATCTTCTAATCTGTGTTCTGATTTACCAGTCATTAAATTGATTTATAATTAGTTTAAATTCAATTTTAAATATTCATCAGTTCTGTTTTAAAGATAAAATTATTTACTTAAAATCTGCAAATAAAAATCCCAACTTTTGTTGAGATTAATTTTATAGACTTTTTTGAATTTTTTGGAAATCACAAAGACTCAAAGAAATAGTAAAAAGAATTGCTTTAAGGTACAAAGATTTTATCGAAGATAAAATTTTAAACTACATATTTTGTAATAAACATTTAGTATTAGAAATGTCGCGATGAGCCTGGCGAAGTTCTTTAAACCTTTGTTTTCCAACAAAGTTTAATTCTTTTTCATCAAATCCTGTATTTTAGTAATCATACTTGTCGCATTATTATTGTCAGGATTCAATTCTAAAGATTTTTTATAATTTTCTAACGCCAAATTATAGTTTTTAGCTGAAAAATAACCTTCACCCAAACTGTCAAAAGCGTTTGCCGATTGAGGATTTTCTTTAGTATTTAAAGCAAAAACTTTTACCGCTTCATCAATTCTTGCATTCCTCAATAAAATATAACCGATATTATTTAATGTACCTTCAAAATTCCATTTTAAATCTTTTGCTTTGATGGTGTAATAATTCTTTTCTGCATTTGGATTGTTCGGTTTTGCAAATTCATTAATGATAGATTCTTCGGCTAAAGAATAATCATCGGTTAAATTTTTATTGATTATCGCCGCGATATGATTTACGATTTGATATTGTGCAGGGAAAAAATTATATCCGTTCGACATCATCACAATGGCCATATTATTTTGTGGAAAAATTCTGTAAACGCTTACATTTCCCCCAGAAAAACCATAAGACGGAATATTATTCGCTTTGCTGATTTCCCAGCCGTATGCGAAAACATCTTTTTTATTTCCATATTCAAACGGTTGCCACATCATGTTTTTTGTTTTTTGATTCAGGAAATCGTTTTTGCTTAAATGGTTGCTCCATTTTAAAAATGCGGGTAGAGTAATGGCAATTCCGTTTCCCGGAAATGCTTTTTTTCCTTCAACATCTTTAGATTTTTCATATTTTTTTATTTCCGAATTGTAATTATATTTAATCACACGATTCGGAATTTTTTCAAGAGCATTTGACGAATAAACAACTTGATTTTTTGCATCAGAAAATTGATTATTTAGTATGAAATTTTCGAAAGACTTTCCCGTAATTTTTTCAATAATCATCGAAAGAAGCATATAATTTGTTTGATTATATCTAAATTCACTTCCTGTGGTAAAATCCATTTTCTCTTTACTTAAACGTTCAATCGTTTTAGAACTTGAATATTCTGGTGAAATATCATTGAAAGCCACAAAATCCGGCATTCCTGAAGAATGAGTCAGAAGATTTTTTACTTTCACATTTTCCCAGTTTTTTGGAAGATTTTCAATATACTTTGAAACATTCTCTTCTAAGGATAATTTTCCTTGTTCAATCAATTGAAAAACGCCGACATTCGTCATTAGTTTTGAAGTAGAATAGATCCTAAACATCGAACTCGGACTCACTTTTTTGGAATCTTCCAAGTTTTCTGTTCCATAATATTGCTCAAAAATGATTTTGCCATCTTTTATAACGCCAATCGCCAAACCGGGAATTTGATTGACTTTAATAGCTTCTTTCACATAATTGTCAATTGATTTAAACTGATTGGTTTGCTGTGAAAAAGCGGCGGCAGAAATATGCAAAGCGAAAGCCGTAAGAAGAATTTGTTTCATATTTTGAGGATATTAGTTCTTATTTTATTGTAAGACAGTTGAAAAACGTATTCTATTACATGGTTTGTTTGAATTTGGATAAAATGTTACAAATTTTTTCAAACAAAAAAAACCTCCGAAAAATTTCGAAGGTTTTGTATTGTAAAGATGTTTCGACAAGCTCAACATGACAATTGTATCATTTATCGCTTATCATTCATCATTTATACAATCAGCAGTAAATAAAATTACTCATTGCTAATTAATTATTACTTATATTTCTGTGTTCAGATCCCAATTTTCAAGGTAATCGTGAACGTGCTTCAACATCATTCCGCCAAGAGAACCGTCTACCACTCTGTGATCGTAAGAGTGAGACATGAACATCAGGTTTCTGATCGCAATAACATCTCCATCAGCCGTTTCAAGAACTGCAGGTTTTTTAACGATGGCTCCGATTGCTAAAATGGCAACCTGAGGCTGAGGAATAATAGGTGTTCCCATAAGGTTTCCGAAGCTTCCTACGTTAGAAATCGTATATGTTGCGCCCTGAGTATCTTCAGGTCTTAATTTTTTGTTTCTTGCTCTGTATGCCAAATCGTTGATCGCTTTTGCCAATCCTGAAAGTGACAACTGATCTGCATTTTTAATTACAGGAACGATTAAATTTCCGTCTGGTAAAGCAGTTGCCATACCGATGTTGATATTTTTCTTTTTAATGATATTTTCTCCACTGATGGAAACATTAATCATTGGGAAATCTTGAATCGCTTTTACAACCGCTTTCACGAAAATAGGCATGAACGTTAGTTTTTCACCTTCACGTTTTTCAAAAACAGCTTTGTTTTTATTTCTCCATTTTACCACGTTGGTTACGTCTGTTTCAATGAAAGAAGTAACGTGCGGAGCAATTTGTTTAGCTTTCACCATGTTTTCAGCGATGATCTTTCTCATTCTGTCCATCGGAATGATCTCATCACCTGCAGCAGCGGTAATGGTAGCTGCCGGAGCCGAAGTAGCAGCTGGTTTAGAAACTGCCGGAGCAGCTTGTGGAGCTGGCTGGTTTCCTCTGTTGCTTACGTAAGCTAAAATATCTTCTTTGGTAATTCTTCCTTCTAAACCGCTACCTTTGATAGATTTAAGTTCAGTTTCAGAAATATTTTCCTGTTGTGCGATTGATTTTACAAGCGGAGACAAATAAAGATCTCCCGAAAACTCTGTAGAAGCAGCAACTTGTAATGGCTGTTCAATTGTTTTCAATGTTTCAGCGTCTGGCGTAGTAACCGGAGTTTCAGCTTTTACTTCTTCTGTTGCTGTATTTCCACCTTCACCTTCAATTTCTAAAATAGCAATGGCTTCACCTACTTTTGCAACTTCGTCCTTCTGCTTCAAAATCTTTACAATTTTCCCCGAAACTGGTGTCGGAACGTCTGAATCTACCTTATCTGTTGCAATTTCTACTACGGAATCATCTTCCTTTACACTATCGCCTTCGTTGAACAACCAAGTGATAATTGTCGCTTCCATAACACCTTCTCCCATGGAAGGAAGCAATAATTTGTATTCTGCCATTTTTAATTTTTAGATTTTGACAAATATATAAAAAAAATCGATTTTTTTATGAATTATTAAATTTTACGAAAATTCAACGTAAATATTTTCTCCCACGTTCATTCCAAATAGAGATTTGGCGCCGTTCTTTTTACTTCCTTTATAGATCGTTAGCTCCAAAAGCTGACTGTCATTGAAGATTGCTGCCGATTGCCCGTGGAATTCCGTTTCCCGCTCCCAATCTGAAACCACTTCGGTATGGCTAGAAAATACTTTTGAAACCGCCAGATTTCTAAATTTTATCGTGAAATTTTCATATCCCTTGTTAATTGTTTCAAAAAATTCTTTGCCAATATTTGATATTATATTTCCGAAATTATCAATATAAGTCACTTCCCCGATAATCATCTTTTCAGACTCATTATAAACGGGTTTAGGGAATAAAAGCTGTTTTGCGGAATCTATTTTTCTGCCGATCACTTCGGGAAGTCCGCCATTAGCCAAATGTACGGCAGCAGGCACGAAAACGTCCGTGGAAGTAAAGTTTACAATATCGTCGAATCTGTTGTTTAATGTAATTTCATAAATGGCTTCAGGTTTAATATCAAAAAAAATTAAACTTAAAAGTCCGTTGTCTGCCGAAATAAAGTAATGTCCGGCCGATTTGTATACAATATTTTTCCTTGATTTATGTTGAAAACTGTCAACGGAAAGGATATGAATGGTGCCTTTCGGAAAATGTTTATAGGCATTTCGTACGATGTACGACGTCTGTACAAGGTTGAAAGCCTGAATATCGTGAGTAATATCAACAATATTAACCTTCTGGTTTAGAGACAGAATGCTGCCCTTCAAAGCGGCCACTCTGTAGTCTAAATTTCCGAAATCTGAAGTAAGGGTAATAATTGACATTTGTAGTTTTAAGAATATTTAGAATAATCGAATACTGCAAATTTATCTAAAATAAAAAGAAAGCCCGAAATATTATGGAAAAGAATTTGATATAAATTTCAAAAAAAGCTTTAAATTTAAAATCTAAAAATAAAAATACTGCATGTTTGAATTAACATATGATTTGGAAGATATCGATGCGAAAATCTTCTATGGAGTTAATAACCAATATTTCAATTTAATAAAATCAAGCTTTCCGACGCTTAAAATTACCGGAAGAGATCATTACATCTTCGCGATGGGCAATCAGGAAGCTTTAGACATATTTAAAAATAAACTTGATGATATCGTAAAATTTATTTCTAAAAATAATTCTATCGACCTGAAAGACGTTGAAAATATTCTAAATCTTAAAGATGAGAATGAAAAACAGTTAGTTTTCGATCAGGATATTATCGTAAAAGGGGTAAATGGTAAAATTATTAAAGCTAAAACCACCAATCTTAAAAAATTAGTAAAAGAAACTGAGAAAAAAGATATGGTTTTTGCCATTGGACCTGCAGGAACGGGAAAAACATATACGAGTGTGGCATTGGCTGCAAAAGCTTTAAGAGACAAATCGGTAAAAAGGATTGTGCTTACCAGACCTGCGGTAGAAGCAGGGGAGAGTTTAGGGTTTTTACCTGGAGATTTGAAAGAGAAACTAGATCCGTATTTACAGCCTTTGTATGATGCGCTTCGTGATATGATTCCGCATGAAAAACTAGACGGTTTTATTGAGAAAAAGGTAATTGAGGTAGCTCCATTGGCTTTTATGAGAGGTAGAACGCTGGATGATGCTTTTGTAATTTTAGATGAAGCTCAAAATACGACACATTCTCAAATGAAAATGTTTTTAACGAGAATGGGAATGAATGCGAAATTTATCATTACAGGAGACCCAAGTCAGGTAGATTTGCCACCAAAACAACAATCCGGATTAAAAGAAGCGATGAGAATTTTGAAAGATGTAAAAGAGATAGGATTTGTTCACTTAACTGAAGAAGATGTTGTGAGACACCCTGTGGTAAGAAAAATTATTCTTGCTTACAACGATGAGGATAAGAGACAACGAAACGATTAGTAAATATACTTTTAACGAATAAAAAAACGGAATCAAATGATGTTTGATTCCGTTTTTGCTTTTATAGCGGTACTTTGAAGTGATAAATTAAATAAAATTAATTTTAACATTTTTATTTTGTTAAAATTTGTTAAATCTAAAATTAATGTTTAGATTTGCGCTCATTTTAATTAAAAAACTAATACTATGAAGAAAATTTTACTAGTTGCAGCAGTTGCTGTTATGGGGATTTCGACACAGGCTCAGGAATTCAGATTCGGGCCAAAAGCTGGATATTCTTTTTCCACTTTAAAATATAAAGATACTGAAGACCCAATCAGTTCAGATCCAATGCATACTTTTTATGTTGGAGGTATGGCAGAATATAAAATCAGTGATAAATTCGGTGTTCAGGGAGAAGTTCTTTATTCGCCACTTGGAGGAAAGTCCAAATACAACGATGAGGAAGATTTCGGTGGTTTTAAAACAAAAACTACATTAGGAACAGTATTGGTTCCGGTTTCCGCAAAATATTTCATTACAGAAGGCTTTTCAATCTCTGCTGGTGCAAGCTTCGGTGTTATTTTGTCTGCTAAGGCAAAAGCTGTTTATGACGGTGGTTTAAACATTCCAGGTTTAGAATTGGAAGGGGATAATGATGAAGATGTGAAAGATCTTTATAAGAAACTGAATATCGCTCCATTTATCGGTGTAGAATATATGTTGGAAAACGGATTATTCTTCGACGCAAGATACAACTACGGTATTTCGGATCTTGCAAAAGAATCAGGATTTGGAAAAGTACACAATAGCTTTGCACAAATTGGTGTAGGTTTCAAATTTGGTAATAACTAAAGTTTTACTGTTATAAAAAACATGAGCGAGGCAATATTTGCCTCGCTTTTTATGAATTATATGAAAATTTTATATTAAGAAGAATTAATTTTAACATAATTTAAAGATAAAAAGCAATGGTTTTAACCAGAATTTAGCCTTAAATTAAGATTTAATAAAGTAAACGTTTCTCAACTACTGTTGAAAAATTGTAGTTTTTTTTATTAAAATATTGAGAAAAAGTCAAAGCGCTTTATTTAATACGCTTTATTGTCGAAAATTGCCAATATTCATCAATGATATTAATCACATTAACAAATTTTAATATTCGCGGGTACCACTGTAATTTTGCCCTCAGAAAGTATTAAAATTTTTTAAAAATGAAAAAAGTATTATTAGCGGGTGCTATTGCACTTTTCGGTTTATCAAACGCTCAAATCGCTAAAGGAACTACATATTTATCAGGTACTGTAAACTTTGCAGCTAGCGAAGATAACAATACAAATGTTAAAACAAACGATCTTAAATTAGTTCCTACTGTAGGATATTTCGTTGGTACTAACTTAGCAGTTGGTGTAGGTGTTGGTTATGCTTCTAATGTTGAAAAAACAGAAACAGCTACTGTAAACACTAAAAACACAATTTCTGCATTTGTAGTTGAGCCTTTCGTAAGAAAGTACTGGACTTTAGGTGAGAAATTCTACATCTTCGGTCAACTTTCTGTGCCTATGGCATTCGGAAGCGATAAAGGTGAGAACAATCTTACTAACACTTCAAACAAAGAAACTTTCAACTCTTTCGGAGTTTCTGTGAAGCCAGGTTTAGATTATTTCTTGAACAAAAACTGGACTCTTGAGGCTACTATCGGTGACTTCGGATACAGCAATTTCAAGTACAAAGATGCTAAAAGCGTAGATAACTATAACTTCGGTCTTGACTTAGCGTCAGTAGGAATCGGTGTTAAATATGTTTTTGCTAAATAATAAACAAAGCATATAAGCTGAAAAAGCTAAAAGTCCTGAGATTTTTTCTTGGGACTTTTTCTCCATATAAAAACTAAATTTAAACCATGAAAATACATTTCTTATTCACTTTCTTGCTTTCGAAGATTCAAATTCACAGCGGTAAAATCTGTGTTTTCATAGAAGATTATCTATTTCATAGGTTGAAATACGTTTTCGCTAAATAAATCAAAAAAAATACGAATGCTTTATTATTAAATTTTAAAGCATTCAATGATAAAAATATTTAAAACTAATACATGAAAAAGTTATTACTAGCAGGTGCTGTGGCACTGTTTGGTTTGTCAAATGCTCAGATCAACAGGGGAGCTGTTTATATTTCCGGACAGGTAAATTATTCTAAAAACGAAAATAAAAATACCAACGAAAGTACACAAGAATTCAAAGCGTTGCCAAGTGTAGGTGTTTTCGTAGCGCCTAATTTAGCTGTGGGGGCAAGCTGGGGATTTTCTCACAGTAAAAAAACATACAGTCAATTATATATGAATGGAAGCTATGTTTCAGAATTTGAATTTATACGTAAAGAACCTGCTTTCACTATCGCTCCGTTTGTAAGAAAATACTGGACTTTATCTGATAAATTATACTTCTTCGGACAGTTAGAAATTCCTGTAAAATTGGGTAAAACAGAAATTGAGGCAAATTCTAAAACAACTGATGTGGCTTATGGCTATATGTATGAGGATACTCAGAATATGGAATATAAATTTACTTCGATTGGGGTAAATATCAAGCCGGGATTAGACTATTTTATCAATAAAAACTGGTCTATTGAAGCTACAATAGGAGAGTTTGGATATGATCGTTTTAAATATGAAGATTTTGATAACGCGACCAGCAATTATAAGTTCGGATTCAATCTTGGGGTAAAATACGTCATCAATAAAAAAGAAAATCAACAGTAAAATATAAACAAATTAATACTTTAAATTTTTTAACTATGAAAAAATTATTATTAGCTGGTGCTGTGGCACTTTTCGGATTGTCAAACGCACAAATGACTAAAGGTGACTGGGTAATCAGTGGAAACACAGGATTAGGATTCAATGCTCAAAGCTCTACAGTGAAAGCTAACGGAGAGTCTAATGACGGCCCTAAAATTTCTAACTTTTCTATTACACCTTCTGTAGGATATTTCGTAATCGACGGTTTGGCGGTAGGAATCGATTTAGGATTCAACAGCAACACCAATAAGTTTGATGGCGATAAATTAACAAATACTACATTTTCTGTAATGCCGACTGCAACGTATTATTTCAATACAGGAAGCA
Organism: Chryseobacterium sp. UBA6632; assembly: GCA_002455915.1. GTDB lineage: Bacteria > Bacteroidota > Bacteroidia > Flavobacteriales > Weeksellaceae > Chryseobacterium. The sequence continues at coordinate 241 of DKLU01000333.1, read as the reverse complement.
AACTTTTCCCATTCGTAGGAGCAGGTATCGGGTATGCTACTTATAAAGAAAAATACAGTCTTTCTTCTGGGGCTGCTTTTAATGCAGACTCTACAAACGATGGTTTAACGTGGAAGGCTAAAGCTGGTGTAACATATATGGCTACACAGTCTTTAGGAATCAATTTAGGACTTGGTTTTGATCAGTTCTACACTAAGAATACCGTTCTTAATACAGAGGTTAAAACAACAAGAAATAACTT
>DKLU01000481.1:618-3900 GCA_002455915.1 Chryseobacterium sp. UBA6632 | reverse complement strand
GACGCTCTTCCGATCTAGAGTTGGATGTTGGCGTTGGTAATGCTCATCAACCGTGCGGGTTCGATGGTACTTCCGTTTTTGGGAGTTTATATGACAGATCATTTGCATTTCAGCATAGAAAATACAGGAATCGTTCTGAGCTTTTTCGGAATTGGTTCGGTTTTAGGTTCATGGCTCGGCGGAATGATTACCGATAAAATAGGTGAATATAAAGTGCAGTACCTCAGTTTATTGCTGAGTGTGCCGTTATTCTGTTTAATTCCAATTTTCAAAACTGAGGTTGGGGTGGCAAGTATTATTCTGATTCAAAGTATTATAAGTGAGACTTTTCGTCCGGCGAATTCCGTGGCGATCACAAAATATGCAAAACCTGAAAATATCACCAGAGCATTTTCATTAAACCGTATGGCGGTGAATTTAGGATTTTCCATCGGTCCGGCTTTGGGCGGAATTTTATCGGCTATTTCCTACGAGTTTTTATTCTTCAGTAATGCTCTGGCGGCGCTGTTGGCGGGATTAATGTATATTTGGTTCTTTGCGAAAAGAAACAAATTAGCCAAAGCTAAAGCGAAAAAAGTAAAAGAAGCCATTGAAATTAAAAAAGAAAATTCGCCTTATCGCGATACTAAATTTTTAGTGTATTGTGCGTTTTGTATGCTATTTTCTATCTGCTTTTTCCAGTTATTCAGTACGTTAACGATCTTTTATAAAGACACGGCTAAATTAAGCCAACAAAACATAGGATACATTTTAGGATACAGCGGTTTTCTTATTGTACTGCTGGAAATGGGATTTGTACAAATTGCAGAAAAATATTTCAGTTTGGCCGTTACCATGCTTTTAGGAACATTTATTTGCGGATTTTCTTATGCCATGATGGCGTTTGATCATAGCATGATAACACTTGTGGTATCAATGACATTATTATGTATCGGGGAAATCTGGACATTACCCTTCATGTCAACCATCACAGCTTTGCGCTCAGGTGCCAACAATAAAGGAGCCTACATGGGGCTGAACGGGATTTCATTTTCCATCGCATTTATTGTGACCCCTTATATCGGAACGCTTTTAGCCGAAAAATTTGGTTTTAATGCCTTATGGATAGGAACCGGAGTGTTAGCGACCCTAATCGCGATTGCATTTTATTTCATCGTTCCGTGGCTGATTGGTGACAAGAAAAAAGGAGAGTAATTTTTTTAGGGCGTGTCTCTCGTTTGCCCAAGCTAAACCTCATAGTTTTTTAAAAACCTATGAGGTTCCCCCCTACAAAACTCGGGTCGGGCTGCTTTGGGGTGCGCTTCGCTTCCGTACTCGTTCGTTCCTCACTCGCACCGGCTCCTTCGTCGCCGCCCGCCGCATCCCTCACGCGAAAGAACAGCCTGTCAAGATTTCAGAATATTTAAAATTTGTTTAATTTTAAAATCAATCTTCATTTTTTGACGCAAAGATTTTGCTTAAAGACTTAATTGCTTAAGTGAGCAAAGAAGAAATCGACAAATTGATTTGATGAAGCTATGTTTTCAAGCTTCGCGAAGCAAATTTTATTTGCCTTTGCCCTCTAAAAATAATGCATAAATAGAATTAATACTTTGCGTTTAAAAATAACAAAGTCATAAGAATTTTAATTCAAAAAATAAAAAGAGAATAATTTTTGCTGTGACGTATTCAATGGCAAAACTATATTTTCTATTTTCTTTATTTTCCGCATCATTCATATTTTCTCAGGAAAGAGATTCCGCAGCGCTGATCTCCGAAGTGAAAATTGATGCCTATAAAAAATCGACGACTTTTATTTCATCAACAAAATCTGTCTCCGTAGTATCAGAAAATTTGCTAAATCAAAATACACCCGAAAGATTATTGGAATCATTCAACCAAATTGCTGGCGCGAGAATGGAAGAGCGTTCACCGGGAAGTTATAGGATTTCCCTTCGCGGAAGCACGCTGAGATCCCCTTTTGGAGTCCGAAATGTGAAAGTCTATCTCGATGATTTTATTTTATCAGATGCTTCTGGAAATACTTATTTCAACGTTATTTCTCCTGAATTAATCAATAGAATGGAAGTTTATAAAGGTCCTGAAAGTGGCGATTATGGAGCGGTAACAGGAGGAACTGTTTTGCTTCAGACCCGAAATTCCGATCAAATTTCAGCAAATCTTTCCACAGGAAGCTACGGAATATTCAATCAAAGTTTTAATTTTTCAAAACAAATAGGGAAACATTTTGTACAAGTCTTTCAAAATTATTATCAGACAGACTCTTATCGCGAACAATCGAAAGTGGATCGAAAGCAGATTTTTCTGAAAGATAATTTTCAATATTCTCCAAAAGGCTTACTGAAAATCGTGATGCTCTACTCCGATCTGGATTATCAAACTCCGGGAGGATTGACATTAGAACAAATGCAAATTGATAGAAAACAGGCAAGACCAGCGACGGCAGCACTTCCAAGCGCAAAAGAACAAAATGCAGGAATTCAAAACAAAATGATTTTAGCCGGACTTTCTCATGAGTATAATTTTAATCCCACTTTTTCTCATTTTATTTTAGTTCAAGGTTCATACGTTGATTTCGAAAATCCGTTTATCACCAATTATGAAAATCGTTTTGAGAGTAATTTTGCTTTGAGAACTCATTTCAATTATCAGAAAAATTTTAACAATATTTCCTTGGCTTACAGATTAGGTTTTGAAGGCGGAATTAATGATATTCTAGTCAAAAATTTTGATAATAATAAAGGAATAGAAGGAAATCCTCAGAACTTCGATCGGGTTAAGAATACTTCAGGATTTTATTTTCTTTCACAAAAATTAAATATTGCTGAAAATTTTTTCACAGATATTTCCATTAGTTTAAATTTCAATTCTTTTGATTGGGAAAGAACCTATCCGCGAACAGAAAACGGCAATGTTCATTTTAAAAATCAATGGCTTCCAAATTTTGGCGTGACATACCTTTTTGAAAAAGGTTTTTCAATTCGAGGAAAGATAGGGAAAGGAAATTCTGCACCGACGAATGAAGAAATTCGTTCTTCTAATCAGGAATTTAATGCAAATCTGCGCCCCGAATATGGCTGGAATAAAGAAATAGGAATTCGTAAGCAATTTGGAAATTCTATTTTTGTGGAAGGTAGTTATTTTGATTTTCGAATGGAGGATGCCATTGTAAGAAGGCAAAATGAAGCAGGACAAGAATATTTTATCAATTCCGGAGAGACTGTTCAAAAAGGTTTTGAAATATTATTGGAATCTAAAAATTTTAATCTTAAAAATGAAATT
>DKLU01000481.1:0-380 GCA_002455915.1 Chryseobacterium sp. UBA6632 | reverse complement strand
TTAATCTTAAAAATGAAATTTTCAGCAATTTTAAATTTAGATTTTCAGGAAGTTTTTATGATTTTAAATTCAAAAACTACCAACAAAATGCAAATGATTTTTCTGGGAATGAGGTTACAGGCGTTCCGAAAACAACAACTAATAGTTTACTGAATTTTACTTTTTTCAAAAAACTGTCGGTTGATTATTCACATTTTTATACTTCAAAAGCTCCATTAAATGATGCCAATTCTGTATGGTCAGATTCTAGCTTTGTTGGCAATATTCAGTTTCGATTTCCTTTCGATTTAGACAATATAAGACTGAATTTATCTTTACAGATTCAAAATTTATATAATACCGATTATGTTTTAGGGTTTGATATTAATGCTTTTGGGAAC
>DKLU01000479.1 GCA_002455915.1 Chryseobacterium sp. UBA6632 | reverse complement strand
CCTGGTAATCCTTTAAATTTATAAGGACCTTCTGAAATTGGGATCTCGGTTGTATACCAAGCAATCCACTCTCTGCCACCATAAGTAAGGGTGGCTTTATTACAATTATAAGTATCAATCTTCTTTTTTTCTTTAGAAAGTTTCCAATCAAAAGATGCTTTTTCATTATATTTCAGACCAAATGAATATACTTTTTCATAAAAAGCAATATCATTATTTTCTTTATAAATAGAATATCTGAAAGCACTTTTCGGTAGTTTCATAAGGTTTCCTGCCGCAACTGCCAATCCTTGGCCACTAGCTGCCATCATTCTGATGTTTTGATAACCAAATTTATAATTAGTACTGACAAAGCAGGATTTATTTCCTAAAATTTGCAAATCAAAATCTTCTTGTTTACTACTTTCCGTGTTCGTCGAATCTGAAAAATAAGTTAACCGATAAGTGAAAATTTTCATATTTTCACTTTTAAGATTTTGTGCTTTAAAAGATGTAAAGCTTAAAAAGAAAATTAAAAAAAAGAGTAATCGCATATCATTAATAATTATCCACAAACATTTGCATCATTTTCCCAAACAGCTATTAGTATTTCTGCTGTGCTGTATCCACATGCAAAACTTGGCCATCCACAAGATAAAGTATAAGAGATACAATTAAATTGCTTTTGAGCTTCTAATTGATTTTTTTCCGAGGTTTCACTTTGTTCTGTTTGTGTTTTTTTTGATTCGTCGACTATGTTATTTTCAACATTCCCTTTTGCACTAATTGTGCCTGCAACTGCAAAAGCAGCTAATAAAATCATTTTTTTCATAATTGATTAGTTTGTTAAATTTTCGATTTTGATTGCAATCGATTGCAATAATACAAAATATATTTTTATCACTGCTTCGGGATTATAATTAATTTATGATTTATTTTTTATGTTAAATAGATGGTTAAATTATACATATTAAATTATAGTTCAATTACTGGCTCAATTTATGTACATCTTTTACCACACCAAAATTTTAAAAATATGTATAAGAAAATTCTTGCAGGATTAGGCGGCGCAGTTGCCCTAAATGTTTTACACGAAACTCTAAGAAAAAACTTTGATAATGTTCCGGAGGTTAATAAAGTAGGCGAGGAAGCTTTAAATAAAGCGCTTGACAAAGTAGATATGAAGATTACGGATAAAGACCAGCTGTATGCTGCGACGTTAGCGGGAGATATTGTCAGTAATGGTATTTATTATGCAACTACAGCAACCAGTGGATTTAATATTGCTTCAGGAGTTGCGGCTGGCTTAGGAGCTGTATTTTTACCACAGAAAGTGGGGCTTGATGATACTCCCGTGGCGGAAAATAACCAGAAAAAAATAATGACAGTTGCCTATTATCTTTTTGGAGCCATTGTCACAAAATTGATCTACGACAAAATAAAATAGTAATATATTGTATCATTAAAAGCCACAAATTTTGTGGCTTTCATTTTTATATTTGAATAAAGAAGTCTTTTATTCTTACATACGAAATGAATGTATAATTAATTTAAAATACATTTTTACTACCTTATTTGGCATTAAATTTTCTAATTTTGGAATGATTTAATTTAATTTCAAAATGAAAAAGCTGTCGTATACTCTTTTGTTCGTTTCCGGATTGGCTTTCGGGCAATTCTTCGAAAAAGATAAAACTTTCACAAAACAAGATACCTTAAAAGGTTCCAATACAGAATTCAGGAACTTTTGGGATGTCAAAAAATATGATCTTTCCGTAGAACCGGATTTTGTTTCAAAAAGTATTAAAGGAAATAATAAGATCAGTTTTGAAATTATTAAAGACGTAACGAATCCTACTTTTCAGATTGATCTTCAGCAGCCGATGAAAGCTGATAAAGTGGAAGGTAGTTTTCCTATTGCTGAATATAAACAAGAGGGCGATTTCATTTGGATTAAAACTAACAAAAGCTTTAAAAAAGGAGAAAAATATACCATTGATGTTACCTATTCGGGAAATCCTACAATTGCTAAAAATGCGCCGTGGGATGGCGGTTGGGTGTTTACCCAAGATGAAAAAGGAAATCCGTGGATGAGTGTTGCTGATGAAGGAATTGGCGCTTCGATCTGGCTTCCGACCAAAGATATCTGGAGCGATGAGCCCGATAACGGAATCATCATGAAAATTATTACACCCAATGATTTGGTAGGTGTCGGAAACGGAAAACTGATCGATAAAAAAACAAGCGGAAACAAAACGACCTATACCTGGGAAGTCAAAAATCCTATCAATGCTTATTCTATTATTCCGAATATTGGAAAATATGTGAATTTTAAAGATACTTTTAACGGAGAAAAAGGTAAGCTTGATCTTGACTACTGGGTAATTGATTATAATTTGGATAAAGCAAAAAAACAATTCCAGCAGGTAAAACCTATGCTTTCTGCTTTTGAATATTGGTTCGGGTCTTATCCTTTTTATGAAGATTCATATAAATTGGTCGATTCTCCGTACTTAGGAATGGAACATCAAAGTAATGTTGCTTACGGAAACGGTTATCAAAACGGCTATCGAGGAAGAGATCTGTCAGGAACCGGAGTCGGATTGAACTGGGATTTTATTATCATTCACGAAAGTGGTCATGAATGGTTTGCGAATAACATTACTGCAAAAGATCAGGCAGATATGTGGATTCATGAAAGTTTTACCAATTATTCTGAGGTCTTATTTACCGAAAAATATATGGATAAAAAATCTGCCGACACGTATGCCTTGGGAATCAGAAATATTATTCAAAACGATATTCCAATTATTGGGAAATACGGGGTTAGAAATGAAGGTAGCGGCGATATGTATCCGAAGGGAGCGAGCATGCTTCATACCATTCGTCAGGTGATTAATAATGACGAAAAATTTAGACAGATTTTAAGAGGAATCAATAAAGATTTTTATCATCAGACGGTAACAACAGAACAAATTGAAAATTATATTTCAAAAAAATCGGGAATTGATTTTTCAACGGTTTTTAACCAATATTTGAGAACTGTACAAGTTCCGGCACTAGAATACAGTCAAAACGGAGATTCATTGAAATTCAGATATACAAACGTGGTGAAAAACTTTAAATTACCTATCAGAATCAATGGTGATCAAACCATTAATCCAACGGAAGAGTGGCAGACTGTAAAGCTGAAAACATCGGCTCCGGTGCAATTAGATCCAGCTTATTATATCAATTATCAAAAGATGTAAGATGAAAAGGCAAAATCGTGACTGCGATTTTGCTTTTTTATTTTTTTTTTAAGAAAACTTTAATACGTATTGTCGTAACAAAATGATTTTTAGAACAACTACTTAAATTATAAAATATAAACTCAATGAAGAAATTAGCACTAAGTTTAGGTGTTTTAACCACTTTTTTGGTTAATGCCCAATCAATAAAAACCACCATCGATCTTGTGAATGTAAAGGACGATAAAGTAGCCGTTACGATGGAATTTCCCAAAATGAAGTCTGGAGATGTGAAATTTCATTTTCCGAAAACTGTTCCGGGAACGTATTCTGAGGACGATTACGGAAGGTTTGTAGAAGGTATTAAATTTTATGACAATAAAGGAAAAGAATTGGCTTTCACAAAAGTAAATGATAATACCTATTCATTAAAAAACGCTCAGAATTTAACCAAAGTTACCTATTTGGTTAATGATAGTTTTGATGACGAGATGGATACTTCAAAACATAAAGCCGTATTTTCACCTTCAGGAACAGATATTGAGGAAGGAAAAGTGTATCTGATCAATACGCACGGTTTTGTAGGATATATCGATAATATGCAGGATGTTCCTTATCAATTGGTAATTCAGAAACCAGCCGATTTTTACGGAACTACCGCATTGGTAGATCAGGATAAATCTGAAGCTACGGATACTTTTACATTGGCAAATTATGCTAAAGTTACCGACTCTCCGTTAATGTACACAAAACCCGATTACGTTACCTTTAACGCAGGCGGAATGGATGTGGTCTTAGGTGTTTATTCACCAACAGGAAAGTATAAGGCAGCAGATTTTAAGGATAATTTAGAAAAAATGGTGATTGCTCAAAAGAAATTTTTGGGAGATATGAATACCAATAAAAAATATGCGGTGATGCTGTATCTTTCAGGTGGTGATGGCCCACAGATAAAAGGTTTTGGAGCATTAGAACATCATGAATCTACAAGTGTTGTGCTTCCTGAAATGATGCCGAAAAGTGATATTGAAAAAACGCTTACCGATGTTATTTCACACGAATTTTTCCATACGGTGAATCCTTTGAAAACGCATTCCGAAGAAATTCATTACTTCGATTATGCAGATCCTAAAATGTCTCAGCATCTTTGGATGTATGAAGGTGGAACGGAATATTTTGCCAATTTATTCCAGATTCAGGAGGGTTTGATTAATAAAGATGAATTTTTGCAGAGAATAACTGAAAAAATCACGAATTCTAAAAATTATGATGACACCATGCCATTTACGGTAATGAGTAAAAACGTGCTGAAAGAACCTTATAAAGATCAATACAGAAATGTTTATGAAAAAGGAACTCTGCTGGCGATGTGTCTTGATATTGAGTTGAGAAAACTATCAAACGGTGAAATGGGCTATCGTGATATGATCCGTAAATTATCTCAGAGATTTGGAGAGAATAAGCCATTTAAAGATGATAAACTGATTGATGAATTGGTAACAATTACGGGATATCCTCAGGTGAAAGATTTTTACAATAAATATATCGCCGGAAACCAACCAACGCCTTACGAACAATATCTGAATATGGTAGGAGTAGAGGTGAAAAAACAAGAAACTCCACCAATTTTCTGGTTTGTAAAAGATCCTCAGCAAACGGGTTATAACGAAAAGAATAAAACTTTTGTATTTGATGAAAACTCTCCGTTATCGCCATTCGCAAAAAGTGTAGGCTTTAAAATTACCGATGAGGTGCTTGCTTTGGATGGAAAATCCATCAATATTCAAAATGTTCAGGAATTTATCGGCTATACGAGAACTATTAAAGAAGGGCAGAATGTTACCGTAACCGTTCTAAGAAAAAATGGTGATAAACTGGAAAAAGTGAATCTTACAGGAAAAGCAATTCTTGATAAAATGACTTTAGAAACATTGCAATTTAAACCAAATCCAACTCCGGCAGAACAAAAACTGCAAGATCAGTGGCTGACAGGAAAGAAGTAGTTTTAAATAAATCTTAATGAAGCGGGGAAGTTTTTCTCCGCTTTTTTTTTGTCATTGCGAGAAACGAAATGACGAAGCAATCTTCTTAATAATCTTAACGTCTTAATTTAAAACTTAATGGTTGAAAAATTTGAGCTTGTTCGCTCGCAACAATAATTTTCGTTAAAAAATAAAGTTGAATCAAGCTTTTTTAATCGTAATTCTAAAAGTCGTTCCTTTCCCAACTTCAGTTTGAGCAATTTTAATATCACCGGCATGATATTCCTGAACCACTCTTTTTGCTAAAGACAAGCCAAGTCCCCAACCTCTTTTTTTTGTTGAATAACCAGGCTTAAAAGCGTTTCTGGCTTGCTGTTTCGTCATTCCGCTTCCTGTATCCTGAATTTCTACCACGATATTTTTATTTTTCTCAAAAACTGACATCGCGATAGAGCCTTCGCCTTTCATCGCATCTACGGCATTTTTAACTAAATTTTCAATCACCCAGCTCATCAGAATTTTATTATGAGGAACCGAAATTCCTTCGGGTGGAAGGTGTAATCCGAAGTTTATTTTTCGTGAAATTCTTGTTTTTAGATAATCATAATTTTCCTGAATACTTTCATTGAAATTAGTATCATTCAACTCGGGAACTGATCCGATTTTTGAAAATCTTTCAGAGATTGTACGAAGTCTTTCAATATCTTTTTCTATTTCGTGAACCCCTTCAGAATCGGGAGTTTCCAGCTTCATAATCTCCATCCAGCCAATCATGGAAGAAAGGGGAGTGCCGATTTGGTGTGCCGTTTCTTTTGCTAGACCTGCCCAAAGATAGCCTTCATCCGTTTTTTTGATTGTTTTGAAAAACCAAAATGAAAAACCAAAATACAGAAGAATAAAAAGTCCTAAAATATAAGGTGAATACCGTAAATTATTAAGCAAATGAGAGTTGTCGTAGTAAACAAACTGGTTATTTCCATCAGGAACCTTAATTTCTATAGGATCATAATTTTTCTCCATAGATTTTACCAGCTGATCCAGCTTTGCAGGATCATTAATTGTACTTTCCGGAATATTTCTGTAAAATCCTAAATCGAGAATTGGTTTTTTATTTTTATCAGTAACAATAAAAGGGATATTGTTGTTAATGTTCAGAATTTCAGGCAATAAATCTAAGACATCCGTATCCGGAGATTTAACTTCCTGCTGAATCCTAATAGCCTTCGAAAGCAAATTAATCCTTTTAATTTCCTCTTTTCGAAGGTAATTGATAAGTGAAGTTGAGGCAATGACAATTGTGGTAACAACCGCCGTCATCACTACAAAAATAATCCAGTTATTCAGTCTTGCAAAAATGGTTCTTCTCAAAGCAAATTATTTTAAAACATTCAGAATTTTCTGCAGTTCACTGCTTCCGCTTCCCTGATAATTATTGATAATGATTGAAAAAACGTACTTTTTTCCGTCTTTTGCGGTATGATAGCCTGCAAAAGATTTGGTATCTCTCATGGTTCCACTTTTCATTTTCATGCCGTTATCTTGAGTAGGAAAACCGTCATAGTAAGCTTCAAACCAAGATTGTTTTTTAGCATATAATAAAGCCTGAACTTCTGCTTTTGCCGCGACATAATTTTGAGGTGAAAGTCCGCTTCCATCAGCAAAATTGATCATATTTCCATTAATTCCCTTTGATTTCCAAAATTCTTTAATAAAGGCAACTCCGCTTTTAAAATTCGAATTCCCTTTCTTTTCTTTGCCTAATGTTTTAATCAACGTTTCACCATAAAGATTGATGCTTTTTCTCAAAAACCAATAGACGATTTTATCTAAAGTTGGCGATTCATAAGTTAAGATGGTGTGATTTTTAGGGAAATCCAAAATTTGTTTGCCTTCAATCTGAAGTTGAGAATTGGTGATTACTTTTCCAGAAATATGGATTCCAGATTCTTTCAACCATTTCATCGCTTCAACACCTAATTGCAAAGGCGGATTTGGAGTTGCACCAGATACTGTCACTGTTTTTCCTGAAGGCAAAGTTCCATTAAT
>DKLU01000036.1:4610-5726 GCA_002455915.1 Chryseobacterium sp. UBA6632 | reverse complement strand
ACAATACCACATAAAAACCAACTTTAATTCAAAAATTTTTCATTATATTTACTGAAAACAGGTTTATGAAGAAGACGTTGGTAGTTTTTGCACACCCTTATTTAGAGCACTCCAATTCCAATGTTGAGCTCATTAATTTCTACGTCCGTCATCAGCATTTTACCCTTCGGGATCTTTATGAAGAATATCCTGACTTTCATATTGCCGCCTTTCGAGAGCGAAAAAGAATCGTTGAATATGAGCGTTTCATTTTTCAGTTTCCGCTGATCTGGTTTGGAATGCCTCCCCTTTTACGACTTTGGATAGACGAAGTTTTTGACAGAGACTGGCTCAAAGAAGGGCAATACAACCCTTTGGAAGGCAAAGAAATTCATATTCTGATCACAACCGGCGGCAGAGAAAGATCCTTTACCAAAGACGGAACTTATAAATACACCGTGGAAGAGCTCATTAGTGGATTAATCGTTTCGCTCAATGTTTTTAAAGCCAATATTAAAACCATAAAGATCGTTTACGAAGCCAATAAATTATCAAAAAAAGATATTATTCTTCATAAAAAAGAATTTGCAGAACTTCTCAATCAATAAAAAATTATGGAATCTACTTTAGCAATGAACACTCTGATTTTTCTGGGCGTAGCCATTATTATGGTTCCGTTGGCTAGGAAATTCGGGCTAAGTTCCGTAATCGGATATATTGCCGGAGGAATTATCATTGGGCCTTACGTTCTGCGATTAACGGGAAAAGACGTGAACGATATTATGCACGCCAGCGAATTTGGAGTCATCATGCTTTTATTCTTAGTTGGATTAGAGCTGGAACCACGAAAATTCTGGGAAATGCGGAAGAAAATAATCGGGTTGGGATTAACGCAGATGTTATTAACCATTTCATTACTTTTTGCCGTTTTTATGTGGGCTGGCTGGCGAATCGACAAAGCGGTTGCCGTTGCCATGTGCTTTGCCCTATCTTCCACAGCCATCGTTTTGCAGACTTTACAAGAGAAAAATAATTTAAAAACACTTGCCGGAGAAGCCTCTTTTTCAACTCTGTTATTTCAGGATATTGCGGTAATTCCTATCCTCGCGATACTTCCGATTATTGCGAATTATAAAG
>DKLU01000036.1:4118-4442 GCA_002455915.1 Chryseobacterium sp. UBA6632 | reverse complement strand
GATTATTGCGAATTATAAAGCGAGACACAACGATAATAATATTCAGGTTTTAATCCAAACCCTTCCCGAATGGCTACAGGCAACCACCGTAATTTTCGGGGTTGTAATTTTAATATTACTGGGTAAATATGTTTTTGTCCCTTTTTTACGATATGTATCAAAATCAGGAATGACAGAACTTTTAACCGCATCTTCTCTATTTCTGGTGATTGGTGTTTCAGAATTAATGGTTTCCATCGGACTTTCTCCTGCGTTAGGAGCTTTCCTTGCAGGCGTGATGCTGGCGAACAGCGAATTTCGTCATGAACTCGAGGCACAGATTGA
>DKLU01000036.1:2228-4014 GCA_002455915.1 Chryseobacterium sp. UBA6632 | reverse complement strand
CCGTTTAAAGGATTATTATTAGCCGTATTCTTTGTAAGCGTAGGCTCAACGATGAATTTTAATGTCATTGCGAAAGATCCTTTATTTATTTTCAGTACGGTATTCGCGGTATTGATAATCAAATTTATTGTTCTATTTGCGATCGGAAAATTTTTCAGGATAGACACCCCTCAAAGTTTATTTTATGCGTTTGCGCTTTCTCAGGTGGGAGAATTTGCTTTTGTATTGATTAATTATGCTTCAAGTCTTTATCTTTTAAGTTCAGAATTAAATGCTCAAATGATGGCCGTTACCGCGATTACCATGTGCATTACCCCATTTTTATTAATTATTAATGATAAACTAATTACTCCAAAATTCATTAAAGAAGTTCCTGAAAAGGATAATGATTTCAATATTTTAGATAATGATGTTTCGCAAAAGAAAATTATTATTGTGGGGTTCGGGCATTTTGGAAGTACGGTAGGACGTTTGCTCAAGGCAAATAAAATCCCGGCTACCGTTTTGGACAGAGATTCTGACCGTGTAAAACTGTTAAGAAGTTATGGTTTTAAAGTCTATTATGGCGATGCTACCAGAATTCCTATTCTGCGTGCCGCTGGAATTGAAGATGCCGAAATATTAGTTCTTTGCCTGGATGATCCTGCTGATAACAAATTTATTGCAGATTTAGTTCGTGAGCATTATCCAAAAGTGAAAATTTTTGTAAGAGCTAAAAACAGAATTGATGCGTATGATTACCTCAATAATGGAATCAACAATATTTATCGTGAAACTCTGGGAACTGCCGTAGACATGGCGGTTGACGTTCTTCATGAAACCGGAATGCGAAAATATGCAGCCAGACGTTTAGGACAAAGATTTATGACGATTGATAAAGCATCTATCCGAAGATTGGCAAAAGCGAAACATGACGAAGACGAAATCAGGTTATTTACAACAAAAGAAATTCTTCAACGTGAAGAAGAATTATTAGCTTATGATAATTTAAGTTTCGACACAGGAATTGTAGATGATTTTCCAACAGAAGAAGACAATAACGAAAATTAATTCATAATTATTTAAAATTTAATAAAAATCAATAATCGAATACGTTTTTTAATATAATAAATCTATTGCTTTTTTAACAGAATCTCATTTTTCGCGATTATTTTTGCATTACACAAATGTTCTCAAATTCTTTTAAATATTGCAATAGTCTGCTGCTGGTTTTATTTCTGGCATTTATGACTTCAAACATCATCCATTATGAAAAAAATAATGGTAATGTAAAAACATTTCAAAAAAAAGATTCTGAAAACAATACTTATAATTTTGAAAAATATGAACTGAATTCTCAGTTTTCAGATTCTGAAAAAAGTGATGAAGGTTTTGAATATTTTACTTCTCCTATCCTATTTTCGTTAAAAATAAAAACGAATTATTTTTCTCAAAATAGTTCTAGTTCCATTTCTTCTCGTACAGAATTTAGTAATTCTCTTTGCTTGTACGATCTATTTTGTGAGTGGCGATCTGACTGCTAAAACTTCTCATTTTACCTATTTTAATGATTTCAACTAATCATTCTCGAAATCTTTTCTGAAAAGTGAAGATCATGATCCATTTACACAAATTTTAAAAACAATTTTAACATAAACACAAAAATGAAAAATTTAAAAACAATTTTTTATTCCTGCCTGGCATTCTTTGGGGCACAAAACATCAATGCACAAACTTCCAGCTTTTTAAAAGACCGTAAAATACCGTTAAATGAAGATGGAAGTAACTTTTTAAAATTTACATTTTT
>DKLU01000036.1:1232-2109 GCA_002455915.1 Chryseobacterium sp. UBA6632 | reverse complement strand
TTTTAAAATTTACATTTTTAACACAAGCCTGGATACGTTCGGCACAATACAATCCGGGATCTACATTCGACGGAACTTTGAAAAACAGCGGCACAGACATCGGAATACGAAGAACTAATATTCAGGTCTTTGGTCAAATCACAGACCGTGTTTTTATGTATACTCAATTTGGATTGAATAATTTAAACACGTTGTCAGACCGAAAGCAAGGTTTTTTCGTTCATGATGCCTATGGTGAATACGCGATCGACAAAACAAAATTATCATTAGGAATGGGATTATCCGGATGGAGCGGATTGTCACGTTTTGCTTCTCCCGCAGTTGGTTCACAATTAGGAATTGATGCCCCATTATATCAACAAATGACGAATGATGTGACAGATCAGTTCTTGAGAAAATTATCAGTTTTTGCAAAAGGTAAATTAGGAAAATTTGATTATCGTGTGCAAATGGCTCAGCCCATGTCTATCAAAAAAATGGCGGGGTATAATCCTGCAATTACTTCTAATTCGAGCTTTTCTGCGTTGCCTCCAAAAATGCAGTATAATGCGTATGTTCAGTATCAGTTTAAAGATCAGGAATCTAACCAAACCCCTTATTTATCTGGATCTTATTTAGGTAAAAAGTCTGTTTTCAATGTGGGAGCCGGACTTATTTATCAAAAAAACGCAATGTGGAGAACCAATGAAGCGAAAGACACTATACAAAGCAATATGTTTCATTTAGCAGCAGACGTTTTCTATGACGCTCCGCTTGGAAAGGACGGTAGAGCAATCAGCTTATATGGAAACATCACTCATTCTGATTTTGGAAAAAATTACATCAGAAATGCCGGAACGATGAATCCTATTAACGGAGAAAATAATCCTGATATTTT
>DKLU01000036.1:0-1130 GCA_002455915.1 Chryseobacterium sp. UBA6632 | reverse complement strand
AAAATAATCCTGATATTTTAAATGGTGGGGGAGTTGCCTTTCCAATGTACGGAACAGGAACAACATATTACGTACAAGCCGGATATAAATTAAAGGATAACCTCATCGGGAAAACTACCTTAATGCCTTATGCATCGCTTCAACATTCGGATTTTGAGAGATTGAATCAATCGGTTAATTTCTGGGATATGGGAGTAACGTGGTTACTGTCGGGACAAAACTCAAAAGTTACAGTTTCTTATCAAAATCATCCTGTATACAATAATGCAGGCGATAAAATAACGACAAAAAATGCAGTTTTATTACAATATCAAGTATCTTTATAATTAAAATAAACATCTATAATGAAAAAAATAATCTTATCAATCAGCTTACTTTCTTTAGGTTTCGCAAATGCTCAGCAACATTGGGGCTACGAGGGAAATGAATCTCCTGAGCACTGGGGAGAAATGACAGGAAATGAAAAATGCGGACAAAGCAAAAGCCAGTCTCCTATTAATATTGTAACTTCAAAAGTGGTTCCCGGAAAAGGCATCAAAAATATCGGATTCAACTATGATAAAAGTGATATTAAAGATATTAATGACAACGGGCATACGCTACAATTCGATTTTAAAGATGGAAATTTTGTGACTTACGACAATAAGAAATATTTCCTGATGCAGTTTCATGCACATGAAGAATCTGAACATAAAATTGACGGTATCAGATATCCTTTAGAATTACACTTTGTTCATAAAGCTTTGGACGGTTCGGTTCTTGTGCTTGGTGTAATGGTTAAAGAAGGCAAAGAGAATTCTTATTTTGAAAAGCTGAAGGTATTTAAAACTTTGGCAAAAGAGAAAAAAGAAGATACAGACATTATTTTCAATCCTGAAAAAATGTATCCTAAAAATAAGAGTTATTTTACGTATGCTGGTTCGCTTACCACTCCTCCTTGTTCAGATAATGTGACATGGATTGTGTTTAAAAATCCTATTGAAATGACCGAAGATGAAATTGAAGATATCGCAAAACACCTTCCTAAAAGCAATAACAGATCAATTCAGCCACTAAATGGTCGAAAAGTTTCTAGTTTTAGTTTGAAATAAATGGTTTCGGCGGCCTTCGGCTAGTCTTGGTCGGAAGAA
>DKLU01000119.1 GCA_002455915.1 Chryseobacterium sp. UBA6632 | reverse complement strand
TTGAGAATACTGCTTTCTGATCTCAAAATCCATTTCATCTACAATTTGAAAGAACTTCAGAAAGCAGTATTCTCAAGGTTCTATGGAAGATTTTAAGTTGTTTTTAGAAAAACATAACGGAGCTTTAATTGCCGATGAATACAGTAAAGTATCTCAAAAGATTCAGATTGAAAAATATGCACCTGTAAAATCTTCGGAAGGAATTGATGAACTTTTGAAGGCGATTGTTAATTTGTATTCACAGATTAGCAAATAATCAATTTATTTTCATATTTTTGCGAAATTATTAATTACGGAAAGATGGAAGTTTTCAATGATTTTTCAATAAAAGAGATTGTTACGTGCTTTATGGTACTTTTTGCGGTAATCGATATTATCGGTTCTGTGCCTATTGTGGTAAGTTTGCAGCAGAAATTCGGGCAAATAGAAGCAGGTAGAGCTTCGGTAACGGCGGGTGCTATTATGATCGTTTTCCTTTTCGTAGGGAATAAAATTCTTAAATTAATCGGCGTTGATGTAAATTCTTTCGCTATTGCCGGTGCGTTCGTTATTTTCATTATTGCACTGGAAATGATCTTAGGTATTGAAATCAATAAAAGCTCTGAAGCCAAATCGGCATCCATTGTTCCTATCGCTTTTCCATTGGTAGCTGGTGCCGGAACTTTAACGACTACACTTTCTCTGAGAGCTGAATTTCATGATATTAATATTATTTTGGGCATCATTCTCAATACAATTTTCGTATATTTGGTGCTGAAATCTGCCAAGTGGCTGGAGAAGAAAATGGGTGAGGCTACCTTGTCGATCTTACAAAAAGTTTTCGGAATCATTCTTTTGGCAATATCAATTAAATTATTCACCGCAAATTTTGCGCAATTGGTGCAGAATTATATTAATTTTTAAGAATCATGCAGAAGTTTTATAAAGTATTTTTAATACTATTTATCGTGTTCATCGCAATCAATCTTTATGCTCTGGATTGGCAATCAGATATTTTGTCTGAAGATAACCTGAAGTTTGTTTTCTCAATTGCTTCAGCGGTCATTGGTCTTATTGTTCTTTTCGTAATGGAAACATGGAGTAGAGTAGGCGTGAAGAAATAATTTTGAATTACATCTTAATACATATAAAATCCTCTTTCAGTTTTGAAGGAGGATTTTTGTTTATGCTAAAGTTTATATTTAAACTGAATTAAGGGGTTTCCTTTAATCTTTCCATTTCTTTTAAGTAGACAGAAAGGGGAGTTCCGGTTCTTTTTTTAAAGGCTAACGTGAAAGCCTGCTCGTTGTTATAGCCCAATTCATCGGCAATGACAGATAACTTATAAGAACGAAATTTTCTGTCGTCACTTAAACGATTGATAGCGCACTCTATTCGCAAATCATTTAAATATGTAGCAAAATTTTTACCCTTATAAATATTGATGATTTCAGATAAATATGCGGTATTGGTATTAAATTTCTTGGATAAATTGGCTAATGTAATTCCTTTTTCAAGAAATTCACTTTCTTTTTCAAATGTCTCCAGATCAGCTAATATTTTGTCGACAACATCTCTCGAAATTGTACAGAAAGTTTTGGTTTTTAAACTTTCCTTCAGCTGATTTTCTATGAATTTTTTCTGAAGTTCAAGCTTTAAAGTGTAACTGTTCTTATGTTGAAACTGATGTTGCGGTTGATTGTATTTCGGGATGTTCCCTGAATATTGTTTTACAAAATTGGTGTAAAGTATGTAAATAATCAATATGATTAATAGTATTAGCAATAAAATAACATCCATAATTCATCATTTAGTTATTGTACAAAAATATAGTTTTCCTTGGTTATTCAATTTTTTATTTACGAAAATTCCAGATTTTTCAAAACAGCTTCCGATTTCAATTCAGTTTCTATCCATTCTTTTTCCGGATTGCTTTGGGCTGTAATTCCACCACCAACGAAAGAATGAACCGAATTTTGATACAGTTTTGAACATCTTAAATTCACAAAATACTGAATCGTTTCTTCATTTTCAATTCGAATATAACCAGAGTACAATTCGCGTGCAAACTTTTCGAATTTCTGAATATTTTCTTTACAAAAGTCTTTTGGGATGCCGCAAATTGCCGGAGTGGGATGTAAATCGTTAATGATTTTGCTTAAATCTTGAGGGTTTATTTTTGTCTTAAAATCAGTTCTTAGATGTTTAATATTTCCAGAAATATGATCGTAAGTTTTAGATTCATTAATATTATCTGAATAGTTGTTTAAAATATTTCTAATATATGATGAAACAGGCTTTTGTTCTTCAATCTCTTTTTCCGACCAATTTTCTGAAATGGGAAGCGTTCCGGCAAGGCTCATGGTTTCAAATTCATGAGTTTTTTTGTTGAATTTTCCTAAAACTTCTGAAAAGGCGCCCATCCATGACGTTTCGCCATCAAAGAATAAATATCGGAAAGCATTTGGATAAGATGCGCAGATATTATTAAAACTAGCTTTTAAATCAATTGTATTAAAACCGGTGAAAATTTTTCTTCGTGAATACACCATTTTCGGAAGATGATTTTCTTTAATTACCTGAATTACCTTATCCAGCTGATTAAGATATTCTTCCTTTGTTTCCGCATCTATTTGATTGTCATCTTTAGGTAATATTTCACTTGAAATACTTTCATTACTAAAATCTTCAACATTTATTTCAATGATATTTCCATTAAAATAAACCTGCCTGATTCCGTCAAAAGAATAAAATTGGATAGGATTTTGATTGTTTTTTTCGTCTGTGGAATACAGTTTTTCGTCGAATGGAAGTTTGAAATAAATCATCAGATAATACTTTTAGAAACCTTTTATTTAGAAATAATATATGCTATTCCGAGGTTTACTTTTCTTTCTGCAAAGGTATTATTAGTCTTAAAAATGTCAAAATCAAATGTGCTATTTTTTAAAGAAACATTTTTTAATTGAAACTGCTGATAATCGACAGAAATTAAAAAATTATTCCATATTTTATATTGAACTCCAAGTGAAAAACCGAAATTGATTTGAGTAGTTTTAAAGTCATCAAGTTTATTCAAGACATTATTTTCGGGTACTAAAAACTGCATTTTATAATTATTTCTGTTGACTAAAAATCCAGCAAAAGGTCGAATATTTTTCCATTCGTATAATAATTTTAATTGTAAAATGTATTCAAAATGTTTATTATTAAATCTTTGAAACAATACGGGTTGATTGTCTTTTGTGAAATAAAATCCGTTCAGATAGGTGTCTTCTATATTTCCGTCAAGATCAAAATTAGAGTTCCATCGATATACATTTGCGGAAAATAGTAAAGATAGTTGAGGAAGGAGAATTTTTTTAGAAATCCATATTCCTAGATTTTCACCAGTTTGTTTTTTATTGTTGGATGTATTAATTGTCCAGTTACTGTTTTTAATTCCCACTCCGGCTTCGATTCCAAATTGAAATCTTTGGGCTAATTTTTTTCTTGCTTTTTCCTCATTTTTTTCTTTGTTAATTTCCTGTTCCATAATATCTTTTAATTCCTTTTGTTGAATTTTAGAATTTTTTAGAGAAAATTCATTAAGTTTTATTTTCAATGGTTTTTCTAAGTAAACAGTGTCGTAAACAATAACATTTTCATACACGTAAACAGTGTCGATTTTTTTCTTCTTTTTCTGTGCGAATGAAAAATTTACGATAATAATGAATGAAAGTAGAATAAATTTTCTAAGGAACATAAGTTGATTATTGAGTTTATCTTTCTATAAATATGGTGTCTCTTTTGATGATTTTTTTTACAATAATCACTTTTTGCGGCTCTTCTTTTGCTGAATTCTTTCTGATGATTGTATTATTTGTTTTAGATTGATTTTTTAGCGCTAATTTTTCTTCGGCATTTTCTGAAACGTTATCTTTTTGTGAATTATCCTCAGTATTATCTTGTGCTATGTTTGAATCTATATCTTGACTTTTTTCTATTGTTTCATCATAATTTTTAATATTGTTCTGATTTGTTGAATCTGAAATTTTTACATTATCTGAATGGTTTTTATTGAAAATAGTACTATTTGTATTCATAGCAACAATTGAAGCTGCTACAATAACGACAGCAGCAGAACCTATAATAATTTTCTTTTTCCATGCATGATTTCCTGAAGAAGATTGAAAGAAATAAGTTTGATTATTAGCAGGGATTTTGAACGTTTTTGAAGGCGAAATTTTAAAATTAGAGAAGACTGCCTGAAAAGTTTGAGCCCAAAGTAAGCCTCCAAATCCGAAAATGACAAGCAATTGAGCCATTTTCTTTTTGTTTTTTGGAGTATTTTCGTTTACGAAATTATTTAACAAAAAGCTTTGAATAGATTTTTTTGCTCTTAACAAATGAGATTTTGAAGTATTAACTGTAATTCCTAATATTTCTGAAATTTCTGCATGAGAATGATTATCAATAAAATATAAATTGAAAACAGATTTGTGATGAGATGGTAAACTATCGATGGACGAAAGAAGCTGCTCTCTCGTAAAATCGTAAATAAAAATATTTTTTTCTTGTGAAGCGGAATGGTTCATTTCTGAAAAATTATCCGGAATTTCCGAGGGTTCTATTGAAACGAAAAGGTCTTTGCTGTCTTTACGTAAATATTGTAAAGCATTATTTACCACAATTTTTTTAAGCCATCCAAAAAGTGCTTTTTCATCCCGAAGTTGATGATGATTCTGGATTGCCGCCATGAAACTGTCTTGAAGAATATCTTCCGCAGTTTGAATATCAGGAATATATCTACGGCAAATCCCCAAGAGTTTTGGGGAATAATTGTTGTAAATATTTTGCCAGTCTGTGTTGTTATTTTGCTTCATATTTTTAATTGGGAACTACGAAAATGGAGGTGAAAATGCCATCTAAGACATTTATTTGTTGAACTTCTGTATCGTTGATATATACTTTAAAAGAGTCTTTTTTATCATTAACATACTTTGACCTAATTTGATAGACATTTTGATCAAGTGCTAACAAATCTTCAATATTATCAAATCCTGAAGAATAGTTTGAGAAAATGGTTTGATCATTTTTTAAATAATTTTGACCATTGCTAAAGTCATAAATATCATTTCCATCGCAAGTAAATTTACCTTTTACGGTTTGAGAAAAATAACTATCTGCATTAGTTAAAAGATTTTTATAATAAGTTTTATTAATGCTTTGGTCATAAATTGATAAATATACGCCATTTGAACCTTTTGAGATATGTCTAAAGCTGGTTTGATTAGAATATGGTAGAACAATATGATATGTACCATTTACAAAATAACCAACTTCAATAGGGGAATCTGTAAAGTTATTAAATCTTTTGTTGATAGGAATATAAATATTACCATCATGAATTGTAGTATTTCTTGTAATTATGTTAGTCAATAAAAAAGGAGGATTCTCTGTAAATAAAACGGTTTTTACTCCATTTTTCCAATAACATATCTCGCGTGTATATGAATTAATTCCACTGGAATAGGTTATAGGACTTCTTATATTTCCGATTAAATAAATATTTCCTTGATCTATCAAAAAATCATTAATGATGTGATGGTAATCTGCCGGATTTGTTGTGTTTATATTTGTACCTATATATTGATTAATATTTATTTTGGTATTGTTTTTCCAAAGATAATAATCAAATGGAGCTACATTATTTGTTGCAAAAACATATACATCATTATTTTCAACAATAATCTTTCTTGCAGTTATTCCTGTACCATTAATTAAATTTGTCTTAACGTTATTTTTCCAATAGCAGGCTTGATTATTCTCTATCCCAGCAACATATAAATCTACTGATGCAACTTTTTTTTCTAAAATTTCCATATCATTGGTTTTACAGGAAACTAGAAATGTTAATAAAAATAAAAAAGGTAAAATTAAAGTTTTCATGGTTGTTTTTTTCTTATAAGATGCAAAAAAATAAAAAGGTTGCAGTTTGGTGAAAAAAATATTTAAAGATTTCCTCTTCATCCTGCGGTAGACAGGATGAGAGGAAAACTAATAATGATTGATCGGCGAAATTAAAAGTTTTCATGGTGTTTTTAATTATAAGATGAAAAGATTTATAAAGTTGTGTTTTTTTGTAATTTTTTTAATTCGCTACCACAAAAATTGAATTGAAAGCATTGAGGTAGGTTACACTGTTTGAAATATTTTGAGATTCTACATTGTTGATGTAAACTTTACTTCCTGAAAGACTAAGTTGCTCTTTAATCATATAGATGTTGTTATCAAGAACAAACAGATCTTTAATTTTAGAATAAGTAGGATCAATCGAAACATTAGTTTGCACATTATTTTTATAATAGAAATTTTCCAAACTAGTTCCTGTTATATATAGATTGTTTGTTTCACTAGTGATTTTTCCATCGAAAATATTCATATTTCCGGCACTTCCTACGGCAGTTTCTGTGTTATTAGACAGTTGTCTGTAATAATATTGCTGATCTTTAGCATACAGGAAATGAATACCATTTGATGTTTCGGTAAAATTACCAAGCCAAGTAATATTTGGAACTTCATGGAAGGTATTGTTCACAAAATATCCCGATTTTATAGTTCCTGCATCATGAATCATTGAGGAAATGTAAGGTTGGTGATTAAAAATATTGATATGCGAACTCGAATAAATAATACTATCATAAGTGTTTAAAACAGTTTTTACACCATTTTTCCAAACACAGAATGCATATCTTTGGTTTGCTATAGGTGACATGGTGTCGTAATATCCTACAAAATAATCATCATTATCATCAATGGCCATATCAAAAATTTGATATTCTACAGCAGAAGGAATTCCCAAGTACTGTTTAAGATCCTTTCTTATATTATTTTCCCAATAATAATAAGTTCCGTTGAAAGTTGTTTTTGTTTTTCCAAATACGTGAACATCATTGTTTTTCACAATAATTTTTGATGCATACGTGCTGTCTGGTGAAATTAAAGAAGTTTTCACATTGTTTTTCCAATAACATGCTTTGTAGTTTTCCATTCCTGCTACATACACATCATAAGAAGCTACGTTTTGTTGAAGGTCTTCTATTTCGTCAGCATTTTGAGTACACGAAACAAAGAATGTTAATAGTAATAAAAAAGGTAAAATTAAAGTTTTCATGGTTGTTTTTGTTTTTCTTACTTATAAGATGAAAAAAAATAAAAAGGTTGCAGAAAAAAATGGAAAAAAGCTCAAAATATTTTTGAGCTTTATGTATTGGTTTGATTTTTAATTGATTAAAGTGTATGGAGTTTTCATTAAAAGGTGCTGACTTCAGAAATTAATTCCTTGAAATAGCTTTCACACTTGGCGATATGGGTTCCGTACCAGGAAAAAGCTTCTCCGTCTACGATCATGATCTTTTTTTCGGGATAAAATTCTCTTAACTCTTCAATATGTTTTTCTTTGAAAGGAAAAGGCTCAGAAGAAAGCATAATAATATCAGCTTCTGCAAGATCTTCAGTTTGAATTTCGGGATAGCGTTTTTGATTCTTAAATATATTTTCAAAACCAATTTCTCCTAAAATTTTATGAATAAAAGTATCGGAACCTACTGTCATATAAGGGTTTTTCCAAATAAGATAAGCTACTTTTATATTAGAATTAATTTTAGCATCATTTAAAATCTCATAAATTTTCAGATTAAAAAGTTGTGCTTTTTCTTCTTTATTAAAGATGTTTCCTAAATTTTTAAGCAGATAATAATTGTCTTCAATATTTTCTACATTCGTAACAATTACTTTAAAATCATCCATCAAAGCTTCTACTTGTTCTTTACTATTTTCTTCTTTATTCGCAAGAATTATATCAGGTTGTAAAGCTTTTATTTTATCAATATTGATATTTTTTGTACCACCAATAATGGCAACATTTTTTACTTTTTCTTGAGGGTGAATACAAAATTTTGTCCTTCCAATAACTTCATTTTCAGTTAATCCCAGATCAAATAAGGCTTCTGTGATGGAAGGAACCAGCGAGACTACTTTCATTAGCGAGTTTTATAGATGTATAAATAAAATCCTTGATCCATAGGATAAATATACAAAATCTCGCGTTTTTTTAAGTCTAATGTTTGATAAATAAATGCCTCGGAAGGGCTTCTGGCAACGAATTCCTTATCAGATGTTGAAGCTAGGGCAATTTGGTTAATGCCTTTCTTGTTAAAATATTCTTTATAGGCATTTGCATCCCAGCTTTTTAGAGCTAATAAGAATTTCGCGTCATTTAATCCGTAGCCGTCGTAAGTCATAGAAGGAGAAAAGTAGGCCACATAACCAGCATCAATAATTGAAACTTTATCCTTTTTTGTAAGGTGTTTCGTCCATTCTTTATAACTGCTGTCAAAACCTTCTTTTACAATTTCAACGCCTTTCATGCTTTCGTAGAAATTGGTACATAAATCAAACATTCTTAAGGCTGAGGCAATCAGAATAATTTTCTTCATTAATGGCCATTTTTCCTGAAATTTTTCAGCCTTAAAAAATAAAAAATAAGCCATTAACGGAAAGAAATATCTTATATAAATACTAGATGAATAACTGCTTACATGAAATGTGTAATAATAAATAAGGATAAATAACGGGAGTAGTTTGAAATACTTTTTTTCTTCAAAAAACTGAATAAGAACCGGCGCAAAAATAATCAGATAACCAATGAAAACTTTAACAATTGCAAAACTAAAAACGGTTAAATGTGATTTTAAAATAAACGGCAAAGGAATATAAAAATCAAAAAATGCTAAGTAAAAACCTACAAAAATTAAAATTCCAACGGCTGAAATACATACTTTTTTGAAAAAATCTTTACTGAAAAGTTTTGAATTTAAAACATAGAATACCTGAAATAAAGCAAATTCCGGACGAACCAAAGGCAATAAAATACTGTAGTAATTTTTGTCTGAATCGAAATTAGCCAAAAACTGATACAAAATGACAATGGCCAAAACAGATTCTAAACCATGCGTAGCATTTAAATAAAGCCAAATGGTAAAGAAAATTCCGAATGATATATTAAAGATTTTCGAGAAAATATTTTCTTTAAAATCAAAATTATTGACGAGCTTATAAATTAAGAAAAGCCCTAATAATAAATTGATTATAATGAATGAATCTTCAGGTTTTATATGAAAAAAAGCAAATAATGCCAAAATCCACATCCATAATAAACTGGTTTGTCCGTTTCCCTGATATTGAGGATCTAAATTGTACCAAGGTTTAAAATGTTCAGCAAAATTCTTAGAATATTGAAAAGTGATAAAAGAATCATCAATTACTAAATCGTGCTTAACGATTAGTAAAATAATAAACGCTAAACCGAAAAAAGCGATTAAAATTCTTTTCCACATGATATCTTTATTATGAGATACAGAAAAATCAGTCATAATAAAAATGTTTTACAAAAGTTTACCCGTTAAGAAAAGTCCGGCAACGGAAAAATAAATAATAAGTCCGGTAACATCTACCAAAGTGGCTACAAACGGAGCAGAAGAGGTTGCGGGGTCGAGGTTTAATTTTTTCAGAATAAAAGGAACCATAGAACCAGAAAGTGTTCCCCAAAGTACGATCATGACTAAGGAAACGCCAACACTCAATCCTACATAAACCCAATGAATTCCATAGTTGAAAAGCCCTGTTTCGTGCCAAACCATGATTCTTAAAAAGCCGATAATTCCCAAAATTCCACCAAGAAGCAATCCTGTGAAAATTTCTTTTTTCATGACATACCACCAATCTTTCAGACCAATCTCTTGAAGCGCCATTGCCCTGATAATAAGGGTTGCAGCCTGTGATCCGGAGTTTCCTCCACTGGAAATAATCAGCGGAACAAATAATGCTAAAACAACAGCTTTCTGAATTTCATCTTCAAAATAACCCATCGCAGAAGCAGTTAACATTTCGGAGAAGAAAAGGATTATTAGCCACATTCCTCTCTTTTTCACCATTTCGATCAAAGAAGTTTGAGTATAAGGCAAATCCAAGGCTTCCAATCCCCCGAATTTTTGAATATCTTCGGTGTTTTGTTGCTCAATTTGATCTAAAATATCGTCAATCGTTACAATTCCAACCAAAACTCCGGCTTCTGTTACAATCGGAAGAGCACCTCGGTCATATTTTTCAAAATATTGAACGGCATCTTCTTTTGAAGTGGTTGTGGTAATAGCAACAAAATGATTATCAGTTATATCTGAAATTAAAGTATCTTCTTCTGCCAACAATAAACTTCCTAATGCAATATCATCAATCAGGCGGTTTCTTTCATCCACTACATAAAGATAGTTCATGGTTTCTACCTTACTTCCGACCTTTTTGATCTGTTGAAGACATCTTTTTATCGTCCATTCTTTACGAATTTGAATATAATAAGGCGTCATCAAACGGGCAATAGAATCTGAATTGTAACCTAATAATTTTAAAGCAATCCTTCTTTCCTGCGGATTCAGATGATTGATGGAATATTTAATCAATTCATCCGGAAAATCTTCAAAAAGAGCAGTTCTGTCATCGGGAGTCATCGCGTTCAGAATCTCAGAAACTTCATCGCTTCCGATACTTCTGATGGTTTCTTCCTGAAAATCAGGATCCAAATGAGAAAAAACTTCGGCTTTGTATTCTTTCGGAACTTTCAAAAACGCCAAAAGCCTCTCGTCAGCGTGAAGTTCGCTAAGAGTTTCTGCTATATCGGCCGGGTTGAAGATAAGTTCGTCTTTAGAATTCAAAACGTTAAAATTTTAGGATATGCAAAAATAGGGCAAATTTTTAAAATTGGAGAATGTTGACAGAAAATTAAGGATTTCTTAAGATTATAAATAAAGAACACCCGCTAAAAAACGGATGCTCAAAAAAATTAAATTTAAAATAAAGTTCCATGTGGATGTTATGACAGGAGAGTACAGATCGGAATATCTGAATATACACATACTCCGTAACTGCAGCATTGAAAGAAATCACACTGATCGTCGGCAGTACATTTTACAATTTTTCCGCCTCCGTTGATTGCTTTTTGCTGTTGTCTGTTTAATTTCTTTAAATTTTTCATAGTTTATTAAGAATTAGTTAATTGCACATCGAATGTTCGAACATCTGTCTTCGCAGCACCATAAACCCAGGCAGTCATTATCGGTTCTGCATCTTTTGGCTAACGCACCGCCGCTTATTTTTGATTGCTCTGTTCTTGAAAGTTTTCTTAAATTTTTCATATTGTTCAGATTTTAGGGTTCAATACAAGCAAATTCAACGCAAGTTCCGCCGCAGCACCATCCGTAGACGCATTCCGAATTGCTTTTACATTTTTTCAACGCTCCACCGTTGATCAGTTGCTGATCTTTTCGTGAAAGTTTCTTTAAATTTTTCATATTATTTAGTTTTAATGTTGAACTAAAATAATAAAAAAATCTATATTATTCACTTATTGATGAAAATATTTTTGATGTAAATGATTAATTATGAGATTTATGCGGAATTTTTTTTGATTTAAATAAAATTAAAAACACCTATAAACACAAATGAAAAGGGAAGTTTTAAGGCAAATAAAACGTAAAGAAAAATGAAAAAAATATAAAATAATTAATTTTGAACTATCAACTATCAACTATCAAC
>DKLU01000115.1 GCA_002455915.1 Chryseobacterium sp. UBA6632 | reverse complement strand
TAACCTTAGATGAAAAAAATCCCAAAAATTGTTTACAACTTTCAAAAAGATTATGTGGTAAGGAAATATCTTTTGATAGAGCTAATAAAGCAATTAAGATATTAGAAAATAAAACCCTAAATTATACTCTTAAAGATGAGAAGAAAGCTAAAATAATTTCAGGATTTTTGAGTAAAAATTACGATCAAAGAAAAGCAGAGTCTTTGATTCGTCAGTACAAAACAAAAATAAACAAAGGAACAACGAATGTTACTTTTAATCACAAGTATTCTTCAGATCGATATTTAATTCTTCCGGGTAACAGTTTAGATACTCAGTTTCCAGAAGGAACATTGATTAATGGTATCTTTACATCCATCCCTTACTTTAATATTATTAACTATGCGGAAAACGGAATTGTACCTGAACAATTAGATTTAGGACATGAGCTTGAGATTGGCAGAGAGAAGAAGCGTGAAGATTTCGTAAAAAATATAGTTGATGTAATGAAAATTGGTGCGGAAAATATGACTGAAGATGGAGTTATCATTATTAATCTTGATGATACCTACAAAGATTCAGTTTGTGTTGGAGTCGTAGCTTTATTAATCTTAGAGATGCAAAACGCAGGGTTTTTGTTCATTGATCAGATGATTTGGGAAAAATCAAATCCAAAACCTCAAAGTAACCGAACTTCCAGGTTTACCAATTCTTATGAATCCATTCTCATTTTTGCGAAATCACCGGAATATTATTACGAACAATTAAGAATATTTGATCCTACAAAATCAGCAACAGTAAAAAGAGGATGTTCTGAGCAAGGCAACAAAGGAGTGATTACTAAGAAATCGTATCACATTTCTAACCCCTATAAAACAATGAGGAATTTCCTTTGTGATAACGATATCGAACAAATTTTAAAGTTAAACATATCAAAAGAAAGATCACAAAATGAAGGTTTACAAAATGGATTTTTCGGATCGTTCCCATCTTTATTCCCCATACCATTCATACTGTCATTCTTTCCTGAGGATGGGATTATTTGGGATTGTTTTGGGGGAACCGGAACTACAGGTAGGCTAGCACTAATGTTAAATCGAAAAGTTATCATCAGTGAACTTTACGATAAAAATATCGCTAAAATCTGCGAAACCCTTGAAAGAGGTACTTCTGAGTACGATAAAAATGAATATTTATCTTTGAAAAATGACTTTTTATCTGAAGATAATGACGTTCGAAATGTTGCTTAAATTACTTATTAATCTCATACCTATCCGGTAAATTATTCCACATATTTTCTTATAAGTTCAAATTCATTATTGAGATGAATAGTATTTTTAGTGCCATTTACCGGATTATAAATTTAATAAAATTATGAACCAAATATTTTTACAAAACTTCACCAAAGAGGAACTAATTGAAGACATTAAAAACTCAATTTTTGATGAAATTAAAACCATTATTGGAAACACCACACATAAAATTGATGATAGACTTTTAACGAGAAAAGAAGTTTGCGAACAATTTAAAATTCACATATCAACTTTAAACAGATGGATAAAATCAGAAATCTTAAAACCTCACTATATCGGAAATAGAGTTTATTTTAAAGAATCGGAATTACCTATTACAAAAAAGAACCTCATTTGAGGTTCTTTTTTTAGATCTTAATTAATTCTAGATTATCAGACAGTTTTAATCTGATTTTTTTCGCCTTCTCTAACATTGTATTTTGATCATAATGTTCTACCATGGAAGTGGTTTTATGACCTGTATTAACCATAACACCTTCGTCACCTAACACCGATCTAAAGTTGGTAATATAAGACCTTCTACAAATATGAGATGTTATCAGTTCCCACTTTTCGTAATAGTCAAATACTTTTCTTTTATCAATCATTTTTCCACCAAAAATTAAATCTTTAATTCCTGCTAATTGACAGACAAGTTTTATGTATTCATTAAATCTTTGATCAGATATCTGTCTAGGGAACTCACCGGATCTTTTGTCTAAAATAGTCTTTACAGGATCAAGTATTATTGCAGTAGTAGGATCATTAGTCTTCTTTTGAATTAATGATATATAATGCTGTTCAATAATATCAGTTTTTTTTAATTTCAATAAATCTGAAACCCTCAATCCCATGTAGCATCCAATCACCAACCAGTCTCTAGCATTATCAAGATAATCTAATTTCAAATCTAATGCTCTAATTTTTTTAATTTCTTCCAAATTTAGTATAGGATGTTTAAAGTCTCTTTGCTCAACATAAAACATCCAGTAAGCAACATCATCGCTAGTTTTGTATTTCTTAGACTTTGCAAATTTTATAAAGCTTTTAATATACTTAAGATCCTTGACTATACATATCGGAGCATATTGATTTTTTGTACACCAAACTGTAAATTTGTTTCTAAAGTCATCATTAACATCAGAAACAGACAATTTTGGATTAATTTTCAGTAGTTTATTCTTGATTACCCGAATCTTTTTAATGGATGATGGGGTTAATTCTTTATGTCTTCCCAAGGCAAAAACGCTTCTTTCCGTTATATACTCCTCAATTAGCTGGGACATATATAAAGTTGAGTTCACAACTTTTTTCTCAGATTTCTTTTTATTTTTACCGTACTTCGAATCTAAAAAATTCTTAATCTGTGATTTCGTTACATTGTAGTTGTTCATGAGAAGAAAACTGTTTAGACTATTTTTTAACTCATTCAGTTTAATATTAAACTCATCGATATTTTTATTCAATATTTTTTGGGATTCATCTTTTGGACTTTTCTTTTTGAAAGATTGATTATACATTCCATTTTTGCTGTCCCACCTCTCTGCATCGATCGAAAAAGGACTCCCCAAAAGAAATCAAAATCTCTACTTGGTTTATATCTCACATAGATTGTTGCCTCTCCTATCTTCTTTCTTAATAATAATGTTATACTCATAATATGCTGATTTAGGCTAAGATACAGCGTAAAATTCGCATTGCCTAGCAATACATATTGAAAAGTGGAGTTTTTTCAAGAAAAAAACAATCACAAAATAATAACTGTTCGTATATTTGAAATTATGTCCTGTACTAATGATAAATTCACCATTTCTAGTATTAGAAATCAGGTCAAAACTTTAAAACTATAATCAGAAGTGATCAACAACCAAGATATATTATTTTTCAACGAATTAATATACAATATTAAACCAAATTCTACCGTCAAAATATGTGTAAACAATTTTAGTTTCAATGCAATTTTTGATTTATTAGAACCATTCCAAAACTGTAAGTCTGTTGAGTTACTCATTCAGAAAACAGATTTTGATCACCAAAAACCATCCTTTGTTAAAGATTTGTCTGAAAATGAAACCAATGCAAAACTTCGAACTTACTACCGCCTTCGTCAAGTTTTAGATTTTGTCGAGAAGTTTGTTTTTGTTAAAAAGGGAATAACCGGAGGCAATAGTTTTATCATTGTTGATGATAAATCATTTCAATTTGCACCAAATAATTTTAACGAAACGACACTTGGACTCATTAAAGATGGGAAACCTTATATGATTTTCGGTCTTGAAGATTCTTCAAATTCTTTCGGAAAAGCATTTGAAAATTTATGGAATGGCGGTACAGATTGTAAAAAAGAACTAATTAACTTATATCAACAAGCGGATGTCTTGAAATCTGCGGAAGTAAATTATAAATATTCTATCTCAAAAATCTTTGCAGGAAAAACTACTGAGGATATCAATGAGGAAAGGTTAATGAAAACCGGATTCAAAAATTCTGTTGTTTGGAATAAACTTTTTAATTTTCAAAAAGATGCAGTATTAGGTGCGATAGATAAAATTGAAAAATTCAACGGATGTATTATTGCTGATTCTGTTGGTTTAGGAAAAACCTTTGAAGCTTTAGCAATCATCAAATATTACGAACTTAGAAATGATCGAGTACTTGTTCTTGCACCCAAAAAATTGAGAGATAACTGGGTTACTTACCGTCTTAATGACAGAAGAAATATTTTAGTACAAGACAGACTTAACTTTGATGTTCTAAATCACACCGATTTAAGTCGTGAAAAGGGAATGTCCGGAGATGTAAATCTTGAAACGGTTCATTGGGAAAATTACGATCTTATTGTGATCGATGAGTCACATAACTTTAGAAATAATAATCCATCAAAAGGTACAGTTTCTCGTTATGAAAAATTGATGAGAGATGTAATAAAATCCGGTGTTAGAACCAAGGTTTTATTACTTTCTGCCACACCGGTAAATACGAAATTAAACGACCTGAGAAACCAATTGGCATTCATCACGGAGACGAATGATCAAGCATTAATAAATGAAGGAATTTCAAGTATTGATCTTACTTTGACACAAGCACAAAGAAAGTTTAACACTTGGATGAAACAAGCAAATCCTACAAGAGAAGATCTTATCAACAGATTGGATGGTGACTACTTCAAACTTTTGGATATTTTTACCATTTCAAGATCAAGAAAACATATTGAGAAATACTATGATGTTGCGGATATTGGCAAGTTTCCAACAAGATTAAGACCGATTTCCCAATTCAGCGACTTCGATACAGATAATAAAGAATTTTCTATTACAGATATTAATGATTATCTACAATCATTAAATTTAAAGTTTTATTCACCGATGTATTTCGTTTTCGAACATTTGCAAGAAGCTTATGCTGAAAAATACGATACGAAAACAAAAACCGGTGCAGTTTTCAGTCAATTAGACCGTGAGGAAAGTATTATTACCCTAATGAGGGTTAATCTTTTAAAGAGATTGGAGTCATCAATCTTTTCATTCTGTTTAACAGTTGAAAAACTTTTGAAACATATTGAAATACTTCTCGAAAAGATTGCAAATCATAGAGAGTTTGTTGAGGAAATGGACGTTCGAGATTTCGATTTTGATGATGAACAGCTCAATGATCTTTTTATCGGTGGTAAAGTAAAGGTTCTGTTACAGGATATGGATTTGGTAAAGTTCAGAGAGTTTCTTGAATCAGATTTTGAAATATTACAAGATTTGTATTTTAAGTGCAGAGTTATAACGGTTAGAAGAGACCAAAAACTTAAAGATCTAAAAGATATCATTTCTAAGAAATTTCAAAACCCAATCAATCCCAACAATAAAAAGGTAATCGTCTTTTCTGCATTTGCCGACACAGTAAAATACCTTTACGAAAACTGTGCAGAAGAATTTGAGACTCAATATGGATTAAAATCGGCCTTGGTTTCCGGTAGTGATACTAACAAAACCAATTTAGAAGGGTGCAAAACAAATCTACAGAACATCCTGATTAACTTCTCACCAGTTTCCAAAACTCGTGACAGTATTTTTCCCGATCAAAAAGGTGAAATTGATTTGTTATTTTGCACCGATTGTATTTCAGAAGGACAAAACTTACAGGATTGTGATTACCTGATCAATTACGATATTCATTGGAATCCGGTACGAATTATTCAGAGATTTGGTCGTATTGACAGGATTGGTTCTAAAAACGATCAAATACAGTTAGTCAATTTTTATCCTGACATTGAATTAGATCAATACATAGATTTGATTCAACGTGTAAAAGGTCGAATGCAGATTCTCGACATTTCAGCTACCGGAGATGATAACGTGATAGATGACCGTGACGGGCAAAATAAAGAATTGGAGTACCGAAGAAAACAGTTAGAAAAAATGAAAGATTCGGTGGTTGATTTGGAAGACCTTGAAGGTGGAATCTCCATTTCCGATCTTACTTTTAATGACTTTAAAATAGATGCTGACCGTATAAAAGAAGAGGAATTAAAACAGTACGAATTATTTGCCAGTGGGATTTTCTCTTTGGTGGAAAATAATCTGGTTGATCATCCTGCCGGAGTTTTATTTTGTCTTAAAGATTTAGATGAAAATAATTTTGAGGATAAACTAAAATCTAATTTATTACATCCGTATTCGTTGGTCTACATTACTTATGACGGTGAAGTTAAAGTACCGATGAGAATGGGAAAACGAGCCTTAGATATATTTAAAAAACTATCATTTGGAAAATTATCTGTAAAAGAAGAATTGTTGAAGCAGTTTAATATTAAATCAAAATCAGGTAAACACATGAACCAATACGTGGAACTTTTAGACATTGTAAAAAATCATTTATCTGGGGAAGAAAAAACAATGGAACTTAACTCAATCTTCAATCCAAACGGTTCGTTAATCGGAAAATCAGGCAAAAAGTCAGAATACGAAGTCATAAGTTATCTTATTGTAAACTAAATAAAAAATTAATAACACATATCACATTAATGAATTGGAAAGAAATTTTTAAGTTACCCGACAATTGTACCCTCAATATTCCCATTACAAAAGTTTCCCTAAAAGAACAGGATGGAATAACCATCAGTGAAGCAAAACTTTTGGATAGATCAGACGTTCAAAGTATCCGGATTTTTGGAATTGTGAGTAAAGGGAACGCCAATATTCCTGAGTCTATTGATGACTCTCAATCTTTCGTTGAAGTTTATTTTATTGTTGTCAATTTACGAACAGATATTTATGAAAAAAATTATAAACCGGTTGCCCGATTGATCCACAAACTTATTCCTCATCACTGTCTTGTAATCATGCAATCTGAAGATGAGTTATTTTCTAATATCAGTTTATCGACCAAAACCATAAATAAAAATGACCACAAGTTTAGAGTAATTTCAGATGAATTGTTTTCCGTTTTGATCAACGATGAACAAACAGATTTTATTGAAGCCTTATCTTTCGCAAATGCAAATACTATCAATCTTAAATCATTTTACGAGTACTATTTTCAAGTCATCAAAAATTATAACCTTATTGATTTGACTAAAGAGTTCAAAATAAGAACGTATGAAATGACAGAAGAATTACTAATCATCAATGAATCTGTTGAAAATTATCAATCGGAAATTAACCTCCAACAAAAACAACTGAAATCGGTCACTCAAATGAGTGAAAAAGTCAGGATAAATTCCGAAATTCACGACCTTAAACAAAAAATAAACGAACTAAAAGTTAAGATAGAATATGGAAAAGATTAATGAATTGACCTCAGAAAATATTGTTAAGCAGAATATTGAAAGATTAAAAGAAATCTTTCCGACAGCTTTTAGTGAAGGAAAATTGGTGGTTGAAGAATTACAGGCATTGGTTGGAGAATACATTCAAAAAGATAAAGAATTTTACCAGATGACTTGGTCTGGTAAAACCGAAGCCCAAAGAGAAGCTAATAAAGTTTCTACCGGAACTTTACGACCATCTAAAGAAGAAAGTAAAGACTGGGATTCTATTGAAAATATTTTTATTGAGGGAGATAATTTGGAAGTTTTAAAACTTTTACAGAAGTCATATAGTAATAAAATCAAGATGATCTATATAGATCCACCATACAATACAGGAAAGGATTTTATCTATCCTGATGATTTTTCGGATAATCTAAAAAACTACCTTGACCTAACAGGACAAACGGATGAAAAGGGGAAAAAAATTAGTGCGAATTCAGAGAGTGATGGTAGATTTCATAGTAAGTGGTTAACAAAAATGTATTCTCGTTTGAAATTGGCTAGAAATTTAATGACGAATGACGGAATAATTTTTATATCAATTGATGATAATGAACAGGCTAACTTGAAAAAAATATGTGACGAAATTTTTGGAGAAGAGAATTTTGTAGCTAATTTAATATGGTCAAATAAAGAAGGTGGAGGAAGTTCTGATAGTAAATTATTCAGAATCAAACACGAATCAATTATTGTTTATTCGAGAGATAAAAATTCTGTGGAGATTTTAGGAGATGAAATTTCTAACTTGGAAAGATATAAAAGCACCGATAAACATCAAGAGACTCGTGGGCCATATTATCTTCAAAAGTTAGGAATGGGATCAATTCAATATTCTGAATCACTAGACTATGAAATTATAGCTCCAGACGGAACGACAACCACTCCAAAAGAGAATAATAGTAATAAAAAAGCGTGTTGGAGATGGTCTTACAGTAAGTTTAAATGGGGGCTCGAAAACGATTTTATAGTTTTCAAAAAGGATAGTAATGATATTTGGATTGTCTATACAAAACAATATCTGAATTGTGATAACGAAGGAAATATAATTGAAAGAACTCAGAGACCTTTTGGTGTGATAGATAATTTTTCAAGCACACAGGCATCAAAGTCTCTGGAAAAAATTGGAATGGGTGGATATTTTAACTATTCGAAACCGGTTGACCTTTTAGTTTACTTACTGAAGAAAACAAATCTTAAAAATAGTATTGTTCTCGATTTTTTTGCCGGATCCGGAACTACAGCACATGCTGTCATGCAACTAAATTCTGAAGATTATGGTGGTAGAAAATGTATTTCAGTTCAGTTACCAGAACCGATTCAAGATGAAAATATTGTTTATCCTAATATTGCCGAACTTACTAAAGAGCGTATGAGAAGAGCAGGAGAATCAATTATGTTAGAGAAAACGGATAATGAGAATAATGGTCATTTAGACGTAGGTTTCCGTGTCTTTAAATTGGACTCTTCCAATATTTTGGCTTGGGATACATCGGTTGATGAATTTGAAGGCCAATTAGATATGTTCGCAGAAAATAATGGAGACCACATCAAATCTAATAGAACAGAAGAAGATGTGTTGTTTGAGATTCTTTTAAAATACGGCTTAGAACTGACATTACCCATCGAAGAAAAAATGGTTGGAGAGTGTAAAATCTACAATATTGGTTTTGGATCTATGTATATTTGTTTAAGTGATAATATTAAATCAGATATTGCCACAACAATTGGAGAATGGCACAAAGAATCTTCGGATACCAATCCATCCGTCATTTTTAAAGATTCCGGTTTTGACAATGATGCCGATAAAACCAATACGGTGCAAACTTTGAGACAGGCAGGTATTGAAAATGTGAAATCTATTTAATTGTTTCTATGAAAATACAATTTGAAGGTAACCTTAGTTATCAGCAAGATGCCATAGAAGCTGTTGTTGATGTATTTAAAGGACAGGAGAAACTACAATCTAATTTTACTGTTTTAGCTCCAAAAGATCAAACCATTGATTACGAAGCGGATTTGGGTTACGCTAACAAAATAAATCTTTTACCAAAACAAATCGTGGAAAACGTTCAAACCATTCAAATGAAAAATGGTTTACGAATTTCTGATCCCAATAAAATTGACAGAAATGATCTTCAGTTCTCAATTGAGATGGAAACCGGTACCGGAAAAACTTACGTTTTTACCCGATCAATAATGGAAATGAACCGTAAATACGGTTTTAAAAAGTTCATTATTGTCGTACCGTCTGTTTCTATTCGCGAGGGGATTAATAAATCTTTGGAATTGACAGATGATCATTTTAAGAAAGTATTTGAAAATACACCGTATAAATATTTTATTTATGACAGTTCCAATCTAAGTCAAGTAAGAGACTTCGCAACATCAGACCAGATCAGAATAATGGTGATCAACGTTCAGGCGTTTTCTCAAGATGTAGATACCGCAAAAGGTTCTAAACGTATCATGTTGGAGTATAATGATAAGTTAGGTGCAAAACCAATAAGTCTACTTCAAGATACCAACCCAATTGTTATTGTAGATGAACCTCAAAGTACAATGAGTTCAAAGTTACAGATACAGTCTGTTAAGAATTTGAATCCAATAGCTATTTATAGGTTTTCAGCTACTCATAAAGAAAAAATAAATCTCCTTTATAAATTTGATGCTATTGATGCTTATAATGATGGAAAAGTCAAAAAGATCGAAGTAGCATCAGTTACTACAAAAGATGAAGTGAGCGACGGGGCTTTCATACAGGTCCTAAGCATATCCAATAAAAATGGGTTTAAAGTTAAACTGAATCTTGATATCAAAGGAAAAAACGGAAAAGTAACAAGATCACCTAAAGAAGTGAAGTTAGGTGATGACTTGTATCAAATTACCAAGTTAGATCAATATTACGGATTTA
>DKLU01000116.1 GCA_002455915.1 Chryseobacterium sp. UBA6632 | reverse complement strand
TAAAATAAAATTTTTAATTTTAAATCAATGTGAAGTGAGGTATGATTTTTGCTTTTATATTTCACTGTATCGTTGAGATAAAAATGCCCGTAAATCTAAGAATTTACGGGCATTTTTTAATATAATTTTAATCTAAAAAATCCTTAATTGTTGTTTTTTAGATTTTCGATGAAATAAGAAGGGGTAATCTCTGTTTCTTTTTTGAATGCCAAAGCAAAAACCTGAGGAGAAGCGTATCCACATTCTTCGGCAAGATAGCTCACTTTGTATTCTCTGTACACCGGATTTTCATATAATTTTCTAATGATATAATCTATTCGTAATTTATTGATATAACCATTGAAGTTATTGTTTTTATGGGCTTTAATGATAGGTGAAAGGTATTTGGGATTTACATTCAGATAATTGGCAAACCAAGTAAGGGTAATATCTTTTTTCAGGAATTTTTCAGAAGCTTCAAATTTTTCCATTTTTGCAAGAACCGATTTTATAGTTTCTTCTGAAATCTTGAGGGAAGTTTTGGGTTCTGTTTCATTGCTGATTTCCTCTACAACAATTTGTTGCAGATGGGTTTTATCATTAAGTTTTTCAATAAGATGGTGATAACTGTTTTTTAATTTTTTATTTTTATCTTTCCAATAAAGCCATATTCCCAAAGTGATGATTAAGATAAAACTGCCGATCCAAAAAAAAATGTTTTTGAGGTTAGAATTATGTTCATTATCTTTTTCTTTTTTTGCTTTTGTAATCAGTTGGTCTACTTCTTTTCCTACTTCCTTTTTAGCAACCTGATTAAGACTGTCGAGCAATTTCGCGTACATCAGGGTATATTTTGCCTGCTCTTTCGAGTTTTTTAATTCTTCATTAGAATCTGCTAAAAGTTGAAAGCCGTATAATCTGTGAACGGGATTTTTATTGATTTTTTCTCTTGCAATCACCTCATTAGCCATTTCTATACACTTCTGAAATTCTTTTTTTTCAAGATAAAAACGCCCTACACCTTTTAAAATTTCCATGGCAGATTTTTCAAAAATTTCAGGATGTGTCGTTCTGTAGGCGTATGCTCCCATATAATAGGGCTCAGCAAGATCTAAACGCATTGGCTGCACAACACCTACATAATAATTGCCAATATTTATATTATTTTGAACAATTAAACTATGCTTTTTTATTTTTGTTTTAGGATTAACTTCGCTTAACTGATCGATTTCTTTACGCTGCTTTTTCAGATTGCTGATCAAAGAATCGGGTGATTTGTAATCGTAATATAGGGCTATTCTACTGTAACAATTTGCTAGTTTCAGATGTCTTTGATCGGGATCTTTTATCAGTTTTGAATATTCTATAGCATCATGAAGGTTTTGCAAGGCTTCTTTTTCTAATCCCATCTCTTTGTTTACAATCGATTTATCGATATTAAGAACTGCTAAATGCACATTATCTGTAGGATCTAAGGCTTCAATTTCCTTTATCGTTTCGAGTATTTTTTTGTAATCAGCATTGGTAGCATAAGCGAAAAGTAATTTCATCTTCCCATCGATGATTCCTTTTTTATAATTGATTTCTGTTGAAGCTTTGATAATTTGTTCCAGCTTTTTTATATCATCCTCAGATGCGCTTTTGTCGCCGAATTGAGCAAGTTGCTGATCTATATTTTTTGGAGAAATGGAATTGTTTTGAGCATAAAAAAAATGAAGTGAAAAGAAAAGAAAAAACAGGTAAAGATTTTGCTTCATAAGAGTTAAAGTTTTTTTAAGAATTTTTAAGTTTTTAAGAAATTTTGTTCAATGTTAAAATTATTACTAATTCTTCTTGAAAGAAGCTATTGATCATATCTCCAACCGAAGAATTATAATACCACAAAAATACATTTCTTTATAATTTGTTTACCATTTTTATAATAATTATTTCTTACAATTATTCATTTCTAATATTAATTAATGGATTGATAATCAGTTGTGCTTTTTTGTAAAACTTAAAACTTGAAATTTTCTTCAAAAGCATAAAAATATAAAGAATAATTACCCTAAATCATTCACTGAAATCTTTGTAAGTCTCACTGCTTGTTGATATTATTGCGGGACTTTTAGTGTAATCTGAAATCAAACAAAGTGAAAAATTGTTATTGATTTAATATTTATCAGTTTAAAATTTAAAGTTGGATTTTGCTGTTGATATCTTTCTAAAGGCGACAAGTTTTTTTATTTAAATAAAGACAATATCCTTGAAATTCATCTTTAATTAGTTGTGTTTTTGTGAGTTTTTCAAGCCAGATATTGTCGTATCATCAAGTTGTACGATTCTAAGACACACAGAAAAAAAAAATGGAAGCACATTTGTATGAGGAGTGGAAAGAAAAATCTTCCCTGGCCCTGAAGGGAAGGTTTTTTCTTATTCTTTTGTTGCTGTTTTCCTGCTTTCAGTCTTTGCACGGAGCTAATGGCAATCCTCCCTCGGAAAGCAATCCCGAAAGAATATCAGATGAAAAGCCTGAACAAAAATCTCCTGTTAAAATATATGTAACAGGCGGTGCTGAAATTTCCTTTGTTGAGAATGCAATTGTTTCTCCGATTGTTATCATCAAAGATCATCCTCAAAAACAAATTCTTCGGGTAAAACAAAAAAGACTTAAGAAGAAAATTAAGAGAAAACAAGAGAAAGTAGTTCAGACTGTTGCTAAACCTTCAAAAATATTTTTATACGAAAATCAAAACAGAAGCCAGCTAAATACTGTAAATGAAAGTTTAGGAAAAGGAATTGTTACCTCTCATCAAACAATTGTATTTGCTATTATCAGATTTTTCCTTTTATATTTTATTCTCTTTTCAACTTTATATTTAATTTTTTACGATAACGAAAATATTCTTTTCAGAAGAATTTTAGGACAAAATTTCCAACGTCCTCCGCCATTTTAGCTTTAGTTTAAATCTTTTTGATTTTGATAAATCAGACACAGCTTTTAGAAGCAAAAAAGTAAAATAAATAATAAACTAATAACTAAAATGAGAAAATTATTACCTCTCTTACTCGCTTTTACCACGCCTCTGATGGTATTTGGGCAGTCTCCGGGTGGAGTTGTCCCTGCGGCTTGGTACAAGGCAGATACTTCGGGCTCATTGTTTTCAGATGCAGGAGTTACCAATTCTGCGAATAATACTACGGTATATCAATGGAATGATGTTCAAGGGAAAGGTTTTAACCTTTTGCAAGCCAATGCCGGGTTGCGTCCCACT
Organism: Chryseobacterium sp. UBA6632; assembly: GCA_002455915.1. Lineage (GTDB taxonomy): Bacteria > Bacteroidota > Bacteroidia > Flavobacteriales > Weeksellaceae > Chryseobacterium. Next base: position 11,530 of record DKLU01000116.1, on the reverse strand, counting down.
TTTTCTAACAGTACAACACTCGCTAATTTTAATCCAACAGTTACATTTCAAAGTAAATGGATGGAGTTTCAGCCGGGAACAGGTATCAATATTATAGATCGTGTAAACGGAACTTTGTTTACAGCAGGATATATTAATACATTAACGGGATGTGGTATTTTCGGATTCGATTCTACGATGGATTATCCAGGATTGCATACCTCTAATAATGGTTTGTATAATTTGCTTTTCTTCACAGGAGGGCCTGGCTATGTGGGATTAAGCAGTAATACTTTTCAGGATAATCATTACTTTACCGCAGGAAGTAGCTGGCAAAACGGAGCCGGAACAAATGCTTCCTATGCTGCGGCTACCGTATCTCTTAACGGAAACCGGACAGATTATTCTGGAAGTCAGCTTCAGAATGCAATTCAGGACGTGAATGCAAGAGATATTCGGGTAGGAGGAGATACCAACTGGGGATCTATAAACGGACAGATAAACGAAATGCTTATTTTCGAAGATCGACTTACGGTTGATGAAATGGATAGGGTAGAGTCTTATTTATCAATTAAATACGGAACTACCTATGCTCAGGGAACCAGAGATTATAAAAATTCTGCCAGTGCTGTCGTTTGGGCTTCTGCTACGAATGCTACATACAATAAAAATATTGCAGGTATTGCCAGAGATGCTACAGGTTTGAACCAAAAACAATCATGGAGCGTAAATCCGGGTAAACAATTACTAATCGGAACCACGGGTTTAGCCAATACAAATGCCGCGAACTCAACAGCTCTTACAGCAGGGCAATATCTTATCTGGGGAGATAATGGTTTGGCTAAAACATCTACTGTTCCTATTTCGGGGATTTCTGGAGTTAATTACCGTTTTGCATCAATTTGGAAAGCTCAGAATACAGGAAGTGTAGGTACAGTGCGTATTGCATGGCCAGCCACTCTGAAAAATCTTAAGCTTGTTCAAAGTTCTGATGCTACATTTGACGGTACCGATACAGTAACCGACATGAGTGCCAATACTCAAACCATAAACGGAGTGACTTATAATTATGCTGATGTAACTATTGCTAATGGACAATATTTCACTTTAGCATCTTATGTTCAGGCTCCGGGAGGGGTTGTGAATGGATTGACGCAATGGTATAAAGCAGATGCAGCAGCTGTAAATACAGGAGACGGAACAGATGTTACAGCATGGACGGATCAGATATCGGCTACAATTTCTTCACAGATTTCAACTGCGCCGCTGCCTAAATATAAAACCGGAGCTATTAATTATTTTAATTTCAATCCGGGGGTTAATTTTACGGCTATTCAGCAGATGATAGGAAATATTTCCGATCCTACATTGAATAGTCTTAATTATGACATCATTACCCTTACCAAAGAAGGAATGACGGGAACCCGCTTCTTTAATATCGGGATGAATAATACGACATTTAACGGGGCTAACTGGGATCAGCCGGGGCTTTATGCAGACGGAACCATCGGTTTCAGAAATAATGCCGGAAGCGGAACTGTGTATGCAGCCAATCCCGGATCTATTGCTTTTGATACCAATATTCCGAGTATTATGTATCAGACATTTACAGATACTACTTTAAGCAAAGGAGTAAATGGTAATGCCAACGGTACTACGGCTACTCACAGCGCGATTGGTCTGGTAACTGGTGGGCATATTTTCGGAGCTAATGGCGGGGTAAATCCTCCAGGAGGAGATGATTGGGGATTTGTAGGAAATATAGGTGAAGTAGCAGTGTACGGAAGCGGGAATGTAACACCAGCTGAAAGACGAAGAATTGATTCTTATTTAGCTATAAAATATGGAATTACATTAGGGCGAACTTCCACGGACAATTATGTTTCGGCAGGAAGCGCAGTGATTTGGGATGGAGCAACCAACAGTGCTTACAATAATAATATTGCAGGGATTGCAAAAGATGATGCATCGGCGCTTGATCAAAAACAATCTATAAGCGTAAATGCAGGAAAGCAGCTTATTATTTCCACGACAGGTTTTGCGGTAAATAATGCCGCGAATACAAGTTCTCTTTCAGACGGACAATATCTGATCTGGGGAGATAATGGTCTGCAAAAAACACCTACCGTTGCAATTGCAGGAATTTCCGGAATTAATTATCGGTTTGCATCAATTTGGAAAGCTCAAAACACAGGAAATGTAGGAACAGTAAGAGTTACATGGCCTGCCGGATTGACCAATTTAAGGCTAATCCAAAGTAGTGATGCTGTATTTGATAGTAGCGATACGGTAACAAATATGGCGAATAATACCCAAACTGTAAATGGAGTAACCTACAATTATGCAGATGTAACATTGGCTAACGGTCAATATTTTACTTTTGCAGCTTTTGTGCAAGCTCCGGGTGGTGTAGTTGGTGATTTGAGAGTATGGCTGAAACCTGATAACGGATTTTCACCATCCGTTTGGCAGGATAAATCAATCAATGCCAATGATTATACACAAACCAATGCTGCCAGACAACCTTTCGTAGCTACTGCGATGTATAATTTTAATCCGGTTGTAGATTTTGGGGGTTCGGCATCTGCGGATGGTCGATTTATGGCATTTCCTTCCGGCGGACCTTTTACAGCGAACGGACTGAGTGCTACATTTTTCTCAACTACTTTAACGAGAACAGGGGGAACAAGCGGCTACAGAGATATTTGGGGCTTTGGCGGAACGACGGCTACAGCAAGCTTAACCAATGCAAATTCACCTACAGTAACCAAACTTAACAATGATATTGTATTGTATGATTCTACAACATCTGCATTTTCAGGACAATATCCCGATAATCAGTTCTTGTTAACAGATGCATCTTATACAGTAGGAGTAGCTGGAATAAAATATGGACTTAATGGTGCAACCGCAAATACAACTCAGACAAGAACAGCAGGGAACTCCCTTCAGGCCAACGGAAGTATTCTGGGTTCTCAGCCGGAGGTAATGAACGGAATGATGGGAGATATGATTGCTTATGAAAGAGATCTTACTGTTGCAGAGAAGATTAAAGTAAGAACATACAGCAGCGTAAAGTACGGAATTACCTTACCGCATGATTATGTATCGTCTTCTAATCAAACAGTTTGGGATAATACGGCAAATTCCGCATATAATAAAAATATTTTTGGTATTGCTAATGATTTTACTTCATCGCTATATCAGAAGCAGTCAGTAAGTATTAATGATGGGCAAAAATTGGTGATAGGAGCCGGGGGAGCTTTAGCTAATACAAATACCGCTAATACGAATACGCTAACAGATGGCCAGTTCCTGATCGTTGGAGACAATGGTTTAAAACAAAAACCAATGGTGGCACTCAGTGGGGTAAATGGAGTTAATTACCGTTTCGAATCTGTTTGGAAAGCTCAGAATACAGGAAGTGTTGGGACTGTGCGTATTGCGTGGCCGGTTGGTTTATCAGCATTAAGGTTGATTCAAAGTTCGGATACTACTTTTGATGGTACCGACACCGTGACGAATATGAGTACAAATACTCAAACAATCAATGGAGTAACATATAATTATGCAGATGTAACATTGGCGAATGGTCAGTATTTCACTTTTGCGGCGTTTGTTCATGCGCCTGGTGGGGTGTTCTCTTCTCTTTGGTACAGAGCAGATAAAGGATTGGCTCCGTTGGCTGGTGCGGTTACAACTTGGACGGATTATTCTTCTGGTCAGGTTCCGGTTTCGCCTGTATTGTCAGGTGCTACATCGGCTCCTTCTTCAGTTGATGGAATTGGGCTCAACTTTAACTTTAATCCTGCGGTAACTTTTGTCGCCGCGAATGCACTAGGAAATACGGGTGTATTAAATCCTACAACAGGAGGAAATTATACGGTTTATACCAGTACAACAGCGGCTACAGGAGACAGAATTGTGGGATTAGGATATTCTAATTTAACGGGAGGATCAAACTACGACAGCCCGGGAATAGGAGCAGATGTCGTAGGTTTGAGAAATGCTGCAGGAAACATTATGATGTCTTATTCCGCAGCAACAGGTTATAAATACACCCAATTTACAAACACCACAATTGCAAGAAATATATTTACCACCACCAATTTTTCAAGAGCATTAAATGGAGATGTTGCCGGAGCGGGTTCTACCTACACAAGCACAACTACGGGGCCTGATGGAGGCATTATTTTTGGTAGAAATGCCAATAACGGTGGCGACGATGGCGGTTCTGGCGTTACAATGTCTGAAACCATTGTTTTTGATGGAGTACTTTCTGCCAATGATGTGAATAGAATTGATTCTTATTTAGCTATAAAAGGAGGTATTACTTTAAACACAACCAACACACCGAATTATCTGAGCAGCAGCTCAGCAAATGTTTGGAACGGTTCTGCGAATACAGGTTACAACAATAATATCTTCGGTATTGCGAATGATTTCCTGTCTGCTTTAGATCAAAAACAATCCAAAAGTATCAATGTCGGTCAGAGATTAATCATCGGGGCAGGCGGAGCATTGGCAAATACAAATGCTTTAAACACAAATACTCTAACAGACGGGCAGTTCCTGATGGTTGGATATAATGGTTTAAGACAAAATCTATCCGTTCCTTTAAGTGGAATTACAGGCGTTAATTATCGTTTTGAATCTATCTGGAAAGCGCAAAACACAGGCACTGTCGGAACAGTACGTATTGCGTGGCCGGTTGGTTTAACAGCGATGAAATTAATTCAAAGTAGCGATGCAACATTCGATGGAAATGATACGGCAACAGATATGTCTGTCAATACACAAACGATAAATGGTGTTACCTATCATTATGCAGATGTAACGATAGCGAATGGACAGTATTTTACATTTGCAGCTTTTGCACATGCGCCAGGAGGTGTTGTGAATGGTTTGAGCCAATGGTACAGAGCAGATATTGATGCTTCGAATACAGGAAACGGTACTGATGTTACTTCCTGGAAAGATTATTTTGGAGGTACAATTTCCGGGCAGATTGCAGGAAAAGTTTTACCTAAATATAAAATAGGAGATGCTACATCATTCAACTTTAATCCGGGGATTAGTTTTACAACTATTACTCAGACTTTAGGTAATAATACCACACAGACTATATCAAATACCAATGTAGATGTTTTCACATTTACAAAAGAAGGAATGACTTCTTCTGGAAGTCCAAATCCGCATTTCTTCAGTATTACAGAAGATAATTCTGTGACGAGTATTGCGGCTTGGGATTATTTGGGATTATATCCTAATGCCAATATTGAAAGAAGGGTCGTGGGTGGCGGAACTCAGATTTTAGGTTCGGGAGTCAATTTTTCCACAACGATTCCTAGTATTATGTATAACACCTTTACCAATACCTCTTTTGCAAGAGGATTGAATGGTGCAGCCAACGGAACCACGGTTTCTACAGGCGCTGTAGGATTAGCGTTAGGAGGTCATGTCTTCGGAGACACCCGTTGGACAGGAAATACCAGCGATAACGGAGGTATCGTAGGAGATATTGGTGAAACCATTATTTATGGTGGCGGAAATATTACCGTTGCAGAAAGAAGAAAAGTAGATACTTATTTGGCTGTAAAATACGGTATTACCTTAGGTCGTGTTGCCACAGATAATTATGTTTCATCAGCAGATGCTACGATTTGGAATGGAGCTTTCAATACAACTTATAATAACAACGTATTCGGTTTGGCTAAAGATGATATTTTAGCTTTACACCAAAAAGTTTCTAAGAGTGCGAATTCGGGAACCATTCTTACGATGGCAACCAATAATGATTTTGTATCTCAGAATATTGATGTGTCAAGAACGGCCTTATCGGGCGATCAGAAATATTTCTTAACAGGAGATAACAATATCACCGCAACTCCAATGAATGCAGCTAGCTTTATTACGGGCAATAATGCAAAGGTGATTCAAAGAAGTTGGCTTCTTCAAAGAACAGGAACGATTAACAGAGTGTATTTTCAGGCAGATCTATCCGCTTACGAAAGCCAGTTTTATCCCTCAAATCTGGTGTATATGGTAGTTGCAGATGATGCGAGCTTTGCTACAAACAGAGTTCTTGTTCAGGGAACCAAGGTTTCCGGGAAGTGGGAATTCAATTATAATTTCGATTCTGAAAACACAAAACGTTACATTACTTTTTCAACATTTGAAAATCCTCTAACTACAGCTTGCTACAAACCTGGAGCCATTGCCAGTGCAGGAAACCCTGCGCTTCCGGGTAAAATAGGAATTACTTCTTTAACCAGAACATCAGCGATGAGTACTGCAGATAATTTCCCTGCAGTTCGCACCGGAGCATGGATGGTTTTGGAAGCTAAAACTAAAGGTTTTGTGGTAAATAGATTGGCATTCAATGCTTCTGGAAATCCTGTGGGAATCCCGCCTGCCAATTTTGTGGAAGGAATGGTATTGTATGACACCACCAACAAATGTTTGAAAATGTACACCTCACAAGATGGAGGAACTACTTTCGGATGGTATTGTATAACGACACAAACTTGCCCAGATTAAAAAATAATTCAGAGGTTGAGTTTTATTTCTGCTCAACCTCTTTTATCAAAATTTAAATGAATTATCATGAAAAAAATAATTATATCATTCATTGTTCCTGTTGCGATTTGCGTACAAGCACAAATTGGAGTCAGCAGACCAGATGTGGCGAATGGTTCGGTATCTGTTCAGTTTAGTGATGCTGAAAACAGAGGTCTCGTACTTCCGTATGTTGTTGATAAAAGTGGGATTACCCAAAACGGAACCATCATTTACGATACCACAGATCATAAGGTGAAATATTTAAAAGACACCAATACGTGGTTTGATCTGAGTGTAGATGCAACAGGAACCGCCAATCTTGGCATTCAGGGAAATGATAAAACCGAGCAGCCGGGGGCAAAAATCGCCATCGGAACCACTGCAGGAACAGACACAACTCCCGGGATTCTTGTGTTGTCTGATGCCGACAAAGCAATGATTCTTCCCAAAGTCGCCAGTCCGTATCTGAATATCATTAATCCAAGTGCAGGAATGATGGTTTATGATACGACAAAACGCCAATTAGCCGTCTACAATGGAACAGTTTGGAGCTTTTGGAAACCTTAATCGGATTATTATTAAAAGTAAAATCAACTGTATCTGGTTGATGTTTATTTAGTTTTCAACCTTGGTGAAATTTTCATCAAGGTTTTTTTTTGATTTACTATTAGCTTTATTTTTAAACTAGAAGATATTGCTGAATCTCTTTAAACTGTTTTTCTCCATATTGTCATCCCGTGGGGATCTAAGCGTAGTATGAGATATTCTATCAAAAGATTCGAGCCGAGATCCCTATGGGATGACAAATGTGGTGGAAATTATATATAGCGATAGCCTAAAACGAAGTTTGAAAATACAGCTTCATAGAATCAACTTGTTGATTTCTCTTTGCTAACTTGAATGTTTTTACATTTAAATTAAATTAAAACTTTGCGTCAAAAAAATAAATTTAAGTGAATTAATAAAAACAAAAAGAGTGAATCTAAACAGATTCACTCTCTTTCCTCTTCATTAAAATCCAACGGTTTTTTTAAGACTGGATAAACTCCAGAATATCTTTATTAATTGTTTCTGCTTCCGTAGTCGGCATTCCGTGAGGGAAACCAGGGTAGGTAATTAGCTTACCGTTTTTCAATAATTTAGCAGATTTTACGCCTGCATTTTCGTAAGGAACGATCTGGTCGTCTTCACCGTGAAGTACCAAAACAGGAATATCAACCGCTTTCAAATCTTCTCTGAAATCTGTTTCAGAAAATGCTTTAATTCCTTCATAATGAGCAACGATGCCACCCATCATTCCCTGTCTCCACCAGTTTCTCTGGATGCCTTCTTTTACATCAGCGCCTTCTCTGTTATATCCATAGAAAGGAACTGTAAGGTCAATATAAAACTGCTGTCTGTTGTTCAACGTCTGATCTCTGATATTGTCGAAAACTTCGATCGGAACTCCATCCGGATTGCTTTCGTTTTTCACCATAATTGGCGGAACAGCGCTTATTAAAACCGCCTTTTTAGCTCTTCCGTCAGCATATTTGTTTACATAACGAATAACTTCGCCACCACCTGTTGAGTGCCCGATGTGAACCACATCTTTGAGATCTAAAAATTCTACCAATTCCGCAGCATCAGAAGCATATTGTTCGATATTGTGACCGTAGATATTTTGGCTGGATCTTCCGTGTCCTCTTCTGTCGTGAGCGATTACTCTGTATCCTTTTTGTAAGAAGAAAATTACCTGTGCGTCCCAATCGTCAGATGATAAAGGCCATCCGTGGTGAAACATCAATACTGGTCCTTCTCCTTGATCTTTGTAGAAAATTTCTGTTCCGTCTTTTAATGTAAGTGTACTCATTGCTGTAAATTTTTAATGTTTGTGATTAATTTATTTTAATAATGTATTGTGTTATTTTTTTAGCAAATGTATGAAGGTTTAAACCATTAGAAATTAATCTAGTTTAATTTCGTTCAATTTGATGATAAATTAATATTTGATTATGATGGGAGGGGAGATGGAGGGTTGAAGCTTGAAGTAAATATTGTCATAATATATTTGAAATTCCAAATAATGTATCGATAACCATAACAAAGCTTCCTTCTTCCCACTTCCAGCTTCCCGGCATTTAGCAAACTCAGACTGCATTTTCCCGTACCAACTGAAGTAAATCGGTTGCACTGCCATTGAATTTATTTCCGTTGATGAAAAATGAAGGTGTTCCGTTCACACCGCTGATCACGCCGCTTTCAAAATCATCATTTACTTTATTTTCTAAAGATGTTTTCTGGATGTCTGTTTTAAATCTTGCAAGATCCAATCCAATCTTTTCCGCGAGTTCAAATAAGAAACGTTCATTCAGGTATTCCTGATTTTCATAAATGGCATCGTGCATCTCCCAGAATTTTCCCTGTAAATTGGCCGCTTCTGCTGCCACAGCTGCTGAACTGGCGTATTCATGAATTTCTGATAAAGGAAAATTCCTGAAAACAAACTGAATCTGGTTTCCAAACTCGTTCATCAGTTCTTTTAAAACAGGGTAGGCTGCTCCACAATAGGGACATTGGTAGTCTCCATATTCTACGATCACCAGATCGGCATCAGGATTTCCCTGAGTATGATCGGTTTTGCTTACGGATGGTTTTAGTGACATTGTATTTTATTTTTTGGTGTTAATATTAAATTCTAATGGCAGATTTATTAATCCATACTGCGCAAATAAGCAATATAAGTACAGGGAATAATAAAATCCAGCTTCCTAAGGACGATATAACGAGGGGTAAAACAAACGCTCCCGATAAAAATCCTAACCATAAAAGTAATAAATGAATTGCATTACTGCCATACATTTTTCTTTCTTCTTGATCATTTGTCATACTGAATAGCGCAGTATTCTTTGCCAGATTGTTAAGAGTGCCTGTTACAAAATCTGTATTCACCTTCTGATTGCCTACGGATGTTACAATGGTATTCATAATCCCCATCGAAAATCCTATAATGGCAATTGAAGGAATCGCAGGAATCTGATGATAATAGGAGACTACGGAATAGATGATTAATAGGGAAATAACCAGGTAAAATGAAATGGTTTTACTTTTACATTTTTTCCATACAGCTAAACACGTTCCGGCATAAATTCCTAATAAAAAACATACTATCACGGTGCCCGAGGTGATGATAATTCCCCATTTTCCCAAGGAAAGCGATGTGCCCAGCTGTGTTGTATTTCCGCTCATAAAAGACACATACGTTTTCCATTTTATAATTCCTGTGGCATCCATGTACCCCGCAACGAAAGCTAAAAGTATGGCTAATCTCTCATGCAGCCGAATCTGTTCTGCCGATAAGGATGCTTTTGCTTCGGGTAGCACAACCGTTATTTTTTAGGTTGAATAAATACCTTTTGGCTCGGGAATTTTTCAATTTCGCCCTCTTGCAGCCCGAAGTTGGTTTCAACCACATCTTTAGGATTTCCTGCCAGCCATTCGCTCAAATCAATAGATTCGTATACACCACTGTTAAAACCAATTAAGACTTTACACACGGTATCCCCCGTATTTTTAATATAATGTCCGGCTCCCATTGGTACATACCCAACATCTCCCGCATTGAACTGTTCTGTAACCACTGTTCCTTCTGCTAAGAAAACCGACATTTCTGCCTGTCCGGAGATGAAATATTGCCATTCATCAGCATTGGGGTGCCAGTGCATTTCTCTTAATGCTCCCGGTTGCAATTCTAAAACCGAACCTGCCATTGTTTTGCTGATAGGAAATTCTTTGCTCGTTACCAATCTTTGCAAACCTCCTCCGGGAATAATTCTCGGCTGTTGAGAATGCAAAGGATAACGGTGAAAACTGGTCAGCTCAATATCAGATTCTTCAGGGCGTGCTGTGGCTAAAGAAGATAATTCGTCAGGAACTGGGCCTGCTGCAAAATAAGCTTCTTTTTGAGGTAGAACAGCCACTTCTTCTAAGCTTAAACCTAAATTCTGAGCCACAATTTCCGGCGGCATACACGAAACGAAATCTGTAACGCTGAACGTATGATCTTCAGAAAAATTACCATTGTCAAATATTAAAATGAAATGACATTCCTCTGTTCCTGTTGCCTGAATCGAGTGGCCGTATCCTTTGGGGAAGTACCAAACATCTCCCGGCTCGAAATTATCTGTATAGCTGTGTCCGTCAGGATGAATAATGGTGGTACGTACCGTTCCGGAAATTACGTAAGCCCATTCTGCGGCGTTGGCATGCCAGTGCAATTCTCTCATGCTTCCCGGTTGCAATCTCATAGATACTCCTGCGATACCTATCGAGGCTGGGAAATCTTTTACTGAAGCTCCTCTTGTTGTTCCGCCATCATTGGTGCGAGGCTCTTTTTTTTCTAACTCGTATCTGAAGCTTAATTTTTCGTTGTTCATACTATTATTTTTTAGTGATTAAATGCTGTTTGTTTATTTTTCTATGGTAAAGCTACTCCAGAACACCGTTACTTTTAGGCAGTCTTCGACGAACAGGCAAAATCAGTCGTTGAGATTTAGGATTATTTAGTTGATGAATTTTTATCATGATAAAATGTAATCTATTTTATCCTAAACAAAGGAAAATTTAAATCTTAAAATAACGTTTGGTTAAATGGTTGAAGCCCCTCCCTTAGATGGTTGTAGGGAGTTATGGAAATCCTTAGGGGGGTTCAGAAGGAGGGGTACCACCTTCGGAAATAGCTATAGCAGGTTGTGTAAATACCTGCGACTGGTTTCTAAATAGCTTTAGGTATTTATACAAATGCCTGCAACGACTGGTGAAGCACTTGTAGGTAGTTATAAAAGTACTTCTAGCCACTTCTGAAGTAGCTCTATGTACTTTTACCACCTGATTTGGGTACTTATGATACTTGTTGCAGATACTTTGCAACCGATCGTAGGTACTTTTAGAATAAAAAATTCGAGTTTAGATGCTTACAGCATGACAAACTTTATGGGAAGAATTAATAAAC
>DKLU01000139.1 GCA_002455915.1 Chryseobacterium sp. UBA6632 | reverse complement strand
CCAAAATTTCCACTCCCGGAAAATAAAGTCTGCCATTTCCGTCACGAACAATCGATGGCACGCATTTAGGGAATTACAACACAGAAATAATTAAAAAATTAAATATAAAGCTATAATAGTATGAAAGTTTGCTATCTTACATGGGGAGAAACTCCTAGATCTTATGGAGTTTTTTGCTCACAAGTTATAGAGCAATTTGTTGCAACTCAAAAAAAAATGAGTGAGCATAGTTTTTATTTTATATCAGCCGTACCAATAATCCATAGTGGCTTTTTCAGAGAAAAAATTAAATATAGAGGAGAAATAAAGAAAATTAAGCAAAAATTAGGAAATATAAAGTTTATATCAATTCCTATTTTTGCTTCCCAAAATTTTGTTAATTCATCAAAATCTACCTTTAATTTCATGCATTATGGGACACATATAATTTTACGGAATATCTTTAAAGGCTTACAACCAGATATTGTTCATTGCAGATCTTATCATGCGGCATGGGCAGCACTTAAAGTTAAGGAGAAATATAATTTTAAATACAAGATTATTTTCGATCCTAGAGGGTTATGGCCAGAAGAAATTTCTTTAAAAAAAGGATTTAATGAGAATAGCCCAGATTATAGATTTTTAAAATCTATTGAAAATCAATTATTATGTGGATGTGATTTAGTAATATCTGTTTCTGATACAATGCTTCAATATTTAAAAAAAATGAATGTAAAAAATTTGGAATGCATATATTTAAGTGCTGACACGAAAAAACTTAGAAATGAAAATGATAATAAAGATAATGAATATATAAATGTAGGCTATGTAGGAGTTTTATCAGAGACTACCTGGCATAAACCTAAAGATCTGTTAGAGTTATATATCAAAATTAGAGAAAATGTAAAAAATACTAGATTATTTATAGTTACAACCTCTAGTCATACAGATATTAAAAAAATTTTTTCTGAAATTCCTGTAGAAGAATTAGTTTTAATTTCTACAAAATCTATTGATGAATTAAAAATTGTTTTAAATAAATTAGACTTTGGATTGATGTCATACTTTAAACCTGAAAATAAAAAGGATATTTTGCTTGCTAAAATGGTCTTAGGGGTAAAAATTGCGGAATATCTTTCCGCGGGTTTGCCAATTATTGTTAATAAAATGTGTGGTGGTGCATCAAATATTATCGATTATTTTAACATAGGTATCTCTTATGATCCAAATTCTTTTAAAGAAATTAATAAAGAAAATATTTTAAAGTTCGTAAACGATAATAAACATTTTGAACGTAATGCAATTGCAGAAAAGTTATTTGATTATAATAATAATGCAACAAAATATAAGTTGGTTTACGACCGTTTGTATAAAGAATATTATAAATCAATTTCACAATAAAAATATAACTATCACCGATTCTTACTTATAAATTTTCAATAAAAACAAAATCTAATTGCATATTTATTTATATTTGAACCCTATATTTTAATATGCATAAAAAACTGAAACTTTGGGACGCCATTATGCTCGTAATGGGTTCTATGATTGGTAGCGGAATATTTATTGTAAGCGCCGATATGATGCGGAATCTGGGCTCAGGTTTCTGGCTAATAGTCGTTTGGGTAATCACTGGAATTATGACTGTAGCCGCAGCCATCAGCTATGGTGAGCTTTCGGCGTTGTATCCAAAAGCGGGCGGACAGTACACCTACTTGAAAGAGATCTTTGGCAAAAAAATGGGTTTTCTTTATGGTTGGGGATTATTTACGGTAATACAAACAGGTACAATTGCCGCAGTAGCGATGGCTTTTGGAAAGTTTACCGCTTATTTGGTTCCGGCATTAAACGATGCAGCGCCTATTACCCAAAGCGGAGAGTTTAAAATTACCTGGATCCAGATTTTAGCAATTGGAACCATTATTTTACTAACGTATTTAAATACCAGAGGAGTAGAAAGCGGAAAATTATTGCAAAATATTTTTACAGGTTCCAAAATCATTGCTTTATTGGGATTAATTGCTGCCGGATTTATTTTAGTTGATTTTTCACATTTGGCGGAAAATTTCAACTTTGGATATGATTCATTTAATAATCTTAAAAAAGATGCTTTAGGGAATTTCCTTAAAGAAGGCTGGCAACCCATCGGGGGAATGACCTTAATGGGAGGAATTGCCGCAGCGATGGTAGGTTCAGTATTCAGTTCTGTAGCTTGGGAAAGTGTAACCTTCGTTTCGGGAGAAATTGAAAATCCTAAAAGAAACGTTGTAAAATCGATGATCTACGGAACTTCTGCTGTAATGATCTTGTATATTGCTGTGAACTATGTTTATCTAAATGCGCTAGACAGAGACGCGATTGCCTTCGCTGAAAACGACAGGGTAGCGGTAGCAGCTTCTCATTTTATTTTCGGAAGTGCAGGAACGGTGATTATCGCTGTGTTAGTTATGATTTCGACATTTGGTTGTAATAATGGACTAATCCTTGCGGGTGCCAGGGTTTTCCAGACCATGGCAAAAGACGGAATGTTTTTCAAGCAGGCAGAAAAAAACAATAAAAACGAAGTTCCTGCTAATGCGCTTTGGCTGCAGGGAGTTTGGGCTTCTTTATTATGCTTGAGCGGGCAGTACGGAAACCTTTTAGATATGATTTCCTTTGTGATCGTATTATTCTATATGATTACCGTTTTTGGAGTTATCTATTTAAGATTCAAACAACCGGATTTAGAAAGACCTTATAAAACATGGCTGTATCCCATCACACCAATTATTTATTTATTGATCGGAACAGGATTTTGTATATTACTTCTAATTTACAAGCAACAATATACATGGCCGGGATTCTTAATGGTGTTGCTCGGTCTTCCCGTCTATTATTTTATTAATCGAAAGAAAGAAATCTTAGAATAAATAAAAAGCTGCTTGATTGTTGTCAGGCAGCTTTTTCATTTTAATCAAGATAATTATTTTTACTTTGATGAAGCTTAATTATTCTATCTTGTTGCTCTTTTGATATACTTCTGCCAGTAGCGACAAAGAAAGCACCAATAGGATCATTTTTAAAATTTTCTCTTTGCTTTGAAAATTTTGTATAATCAGTTTTAAGATAATTTTGTACAGGAATAATTGGTTTGACGATTTTTTTTAAACTTTGTAAAGTAAAATGAAAGAAATCTTTATCGTCATACGCTTCAATGATTAAACCGGGTAACCCTTTAAAATTATATGGTCCTTCCTGAATAGGTAAATCTGATGTATACCACGCAATGATGGTTCTTTTTCCATATTTTCCAATAGCTTTTTTACAAGAATATGTTGAAATATTTTTAGTTTCATTAATTAATTTCCAAGTAATTTTATTTTCAGGTTCAAAGGCAAAACCATTTTTTAAAATTTTATCATAGACAGTTGATTTCCCCATTTTGTATAAAACTTCCTGAGTGAAGAATGCTTTGGGAATATTAGAAAAGTCAACAACGATATTTCCACCTGCTTTAAAGCTTTGATCGATATTTTTTTTTGCTAGACTATCAAATTTTGATTTCGCATCACTTCTAAATAGTGAAGCCTGATCTCCGATTAAAAGACTTGTCATTTCTATTTTCTTAGAATTTGTGTCTGTTGTATCAACAAGAAATGTTGTAAGATACTTGCATTCTATTCTTGAGCTATCAATTTTTTGAGAATTGAATAAACCGAAGAAAAATAGGAATATTAAAAATTGAGATTTCATTCTATGTTTTTTGTAAAATAAACACTTTTTTCAAAAATGCTAATCAATATAAAGTTTAATTTTTTCACTATAAATTCAATTTGTATCATTCTATATTTCGTAGAAAATGTTTAATTTGGTATTCCTTTTCAAGTAAACGATAATTATGAAGTAAAAAATTAACGAAGTAGAATCATGGACACACCAAATTACAGAATGCCTTTTGTTCCATCAACACTAATGACGGAAGGGGGTAGCATAGACATCTGCGACATGGGAGAAAGCATTGCCCACAATATTATGTTGCTGATAACCACCAAAAAAGGCGAAAACAGATATGATGAAAATTACGGAAACGACGTTTGGAATCTGGAATTCGACAATGGCGTTACAAGTGCCGTCTGGGAAAACGTTTTCATTAAAAGTCTTAAAAAACAGATACAGGATTACGAACCCCGAATCGTGCAGCCCCAGATAGATGCGCACATCCTCATCGTAGAACACAGCTACGATACGAAAGAACATACGGAAATCAAAAAGAAAGTAAAAATTGCCATTAATGCAAAAATGGAAGAAACGGGAGAACGTTTCAGCTTTTCTACAGAACTTTTTCTGAGCCCGATGTCTATCGATTAACCGCCAACACCAAACACTATTTATGAATTTAGATCAAAATATATATTCCAAAGAGTCTGTAAAGGCAAGGATGCTTCAGAATGCCACGAAAGTATGGGGATTGAAAAGTCCACAATCTTTGGATCCTTTCGTTAAACTTTTGATTGATGCTTTCAGCACGGAAGTCTTTAAAGCTAACAACGAAATACAGACGGTAAATGCCCGAATTTTGGAAAGACTGGCAAAGCTCCTCACGCCGTCTATTTACACCCATCCGATTCCGGCTCATGCGATTGCCTTTACGCAGCCTTATGACTCGTCGGAAATTTTGCTGGAACATACTGAGTTTTTCTTTAGAAAACAGATGACTTCCACCATCAAATCAGAATCTGATAAACAGCTGAACATTCCTTTTACACCTATTGGTAATGTAAGAATTAATAAAGCGCAGACTTCCATTATGTTTGTAGGAAATACATGCTACGGAATTGATGAGCGACTGAATAAAATTCCGATTGCCCGATTTTCGGGAAAGCCTGAAGATTACAGGAAAGTGACCATTGGAGTGGATGTTTCTAAATACGCTAACGAAAATTTTCCTAAATCCGTAAGTGTATTCTGCTCAAATCCTGCATTCGAACATCTGGATTATGTTTACAAGCTTTTGCCTTATATTACCGTCTCTAGCAACGGAAATCCTCTTTTTGTAAAGGAAGGAATTTCTTATCTTAAAAATAATCAGGCTGAAGGATATGAGCAGATGTTTCATGAGCAATCGATTCAGAATAAGATCATTGAAGATGTAAAAAGTATTTATCATCATAAATTCATTGAAATTTCAGGGCTTTCACGAAGTTTATTTTCTGAAGAAGGAAAACTTCCTCAAAATCTGGATTTCCTTGAAGGACGTGAAGAAATTGAAAAATACACAGATGGTAAACGTTATTTATGGCTGACGTTGGAATTTCCGCCACAGTTTACTGCTGAAATTCTGGATAATTTTTCCTTTGTGCTTAACGCATTTCCTATTTACAACCGAGGTTGGAAAAAAACGGAATACAGTTTAGATATTATGGGGAATAATATTCCGCTCGTAACAGATGATGGCGAACATTTTTTATATGTTGATGAGGTTCAGGATGGGGAAGGAAGAAGATATACCGAAATTCCTTTTACTCCAAATGATGATCTTAAAAAAGGTTTGTACACCGTAAGAAAAGGCGGCATGGAACGTTTTAACAACCGTAATGCGGTAGATATGATCGCGAGCGTTCTGGAGCTCACAAGAGATGAAATCGCTGCATTTTCCCTTTTAAACAGAGATAATGTAAAAGGCGTACTGAGCGAAATGTCGGACAAAATGAAGTCGATGGTGCAAAAAGTAAATAATGCCAAGCGAAACATAAAACAGGAGCTGAATTATGTGATCATGGAACCTGTGGAAAAAACCGATCATACATATGCCTCTTTTTGGGTTACCTACTGTACTTTGGCAAACCATATGCGTCCGGGAACGGAGCTTTCGAATCAGTTAAAGTCTCAGACTCTGGTTCTTTTAACGGAAACAATCGGCGGCGCGGAGGAACAGAAGGGAACCGACAGCATTCAGGCGTATAAATATGCTTTAACAACAAGAGATAAGATTATTTCTCTGGAAGATGTCAAAAATTACTGCCGAATGGTGCTGAAAGATGAACTTAAAGAAGTAAGGGTAACAAGAGGAACCATGATCAGCAATAAACCTAAAGAAGGTTTTGTAAGAACGGTTGAGGTAGAGATCATTCCGCAAAATTATGCTTTCTACGGAAGAGCGTATTGGGAAAATATGGCCAATATTCTTCGAAATCAAATTGTTTCTAAAGCAATCGATGGTATTGAATATCAAGTAAAAGTAACCAACGAAGACACTGAATTTTAATTAAATATATTCAACTTAAATAGTAAAACTATGAAAAAAATTATTGTACTGGCAATGGCATTATCTTTAACCGTCGTCACGGTAAGCTGCAAAAAAGGAATTGAGAAGATTGGAAATGCAATGGCAAAGGGCGGACAGAACGGCGCGAATGCAATTATCGATTTTAATAATGATTTCCTAGATTCCTATAAAAGAACTTCAGATCGCATCGATAACATTCTGAAATATGCTGATGCCGCGGTTTCTAAGGCGAAAGGCGAAAATGTGAGCTATATTCCTTCTGTGATTGGAGGTACAGATTATTCTTTTTCTAAAATTAAAGGCGTTCCTTCCGGATTTGACAATAATCAGAAAGCCATTGAAGGTGATTTTCAGACCTATAAAGCTAAAAAGGAAAATATTGAAAAAAAGTTTGAGGAATTAAAATCATACATGCAGGCTGAAGATTTCAAAGATGATAAAGGCGTAAAAGCGGAAGCGATAAGAAAAGAAATTGAAACAGATGCGCAGGCACTTTTTGTAGCAGGAGAAGGGATTTTAGATAAAATAAAACCGGCAACCGATGCTGCAGAAGATGTAATTCTGAAAGATCATCCAATGAAAGAATTTATTATTTCTTCCAAGAATATGATGAATTCTTTAGATTCTGCTTACGGAGTGTTAGGAAAGCAATATGACGGAAAATTCAATGAAGTAGAAGCGCAGAAAAAATATGATGAATTTGCGAAAGCGGTTGAAACCAATTCAAAAATGGTATTTAACGTAAAAGATACGCAATATTCTTACAAAAAATCTCAGTTTGAAACGGTAAATAAAAATGCCAACAATTTCCTGGATGTTTTCAGAAAACTGATCAGAGATTCCAAATCTACAGGACAAATTTCAGACAGCGATATTCAGCAAATCGATTCTGCTTATGATTCTGTATTGAATTCTTACAACACATTTGTGAAGTAAACAATTAAAACAACGATAAAGAAAACCGATGAGAATTTTTTTCGTCGGTTTTTTTTGAATGATTTTAAAGTAGAAAGGCTTCGGCAGGCTCAGCCTGACAGTTACGGAATGACAATTATAATGTTAAATTTTAAGGGTATTTAAAGAAAGTAAAGTCTTAGAAGGCTGAAAAAGAATAGTGTTATTTTTTTTATCTGAAAAAGTCAGAAGGCTATCATCGATCCAATCAATAATTCCTAACACTTTTTAACATCAGAAATTCCTAAAAATTCCGTAATTTTGCACATCGTGATTTTCAGGTAAAGTCACCCCAAATTATGAGTAAATCAACAGAATATATAGAAGTTTACGGCGCACGTGAGCACAATCTTAAAAATATCAATGTAAAAATTCCACGCAACGAATTGGTCGTCATTACGGGGCTTTCGGGAAGCGGAAAATCGTCATTGGCTTTTGATACTATTTTTGCAGAAGGTCAGCGTCGTTATATCGAAACGTTTTCTGCGTATGCAAGACAGTTTTTGGGCGGTTTGGAACGTCCGGATGTCGATAAGATCGAAGGATTGTCCCCCGTAATTGCCATCGAGCAGAAAACAACCAATAAAAATCCACGTTCAACCGTCGGAACCGTTACAGAATTGTACGATTTTCTTCGTCTTTTGTATGCAAGGGTTTCCGATGCCTATTCACAGACCACAGGGAAAAAATTGGTAAGTTACACCGAAGAGCAGATTCTTGAAACCATCAAAGAAAATTATAAAGGCGAAAAAATCATGTTGATGGCACCTGTGGTACGTTCTAGAAAAGGACATTATCACGAACTTTTCGTGCAGATGGCTAAAAAAGGGTACGGACAGGCAAGAATTGACGGCGAGCTGCAGGATATTGAATATGATCTGAAACTAGACCGTTACAAAACCCACGACATCGATATTGTAATCGACCGTTGGATTATTGGCGAAACTGCTTCCGAATCCAGAATGGAAAAATCTTTGCGTACCGCGATGGAAATGGGCGAAGGAATTATCGGAATTCAAAAATTAGGAAGCCCGGAGATTGAATATTTCTCTAAAAATTTAATGGATGCTGAAACCGGTCATTCATTAGCTTTACCGGAACCTAATACGTTTTCTTTCAATTCACCAAAAGGAAGTTGCCCTAATTGTAAAGGATTGGGAATGATCAAAAAGATCAATACCGATTATTTTGTTGAAAATCCGAAATTATCTATCAATCAGGGAGGTTTGTTGCCTTTGGAAGATATCAAATCTAATAAATGGGTGCTTTCTCAGATCAAAAATATTTTGGAAATTTTCGGTTTGGGATTAACGACTCCTTTTCAGGACATTCCGGAAGAAGCGCTGGATTATATCTACAACGGTTGTCATAAAGAGTTTAATAAAGATCTTAAATACGCTGGAATTACCAAAAAGATCAAAATTAGTTTTGATGGTTTGATTCCTTTTATGGAAGAAATTATTGAAGAAAGAGAATCGTACGAAGCCATTTTGCTGGAAAGACATTTTACCACAGAAGAAACATGTCCTGAATGTAAAGGAACACGTCTTCAACCATCAAGTTTAAGCTTTAAAATCGATGGTAAAAATATTGCAGAGGTTAATGGATTAAGTTTAATTGATCTTAAAGACTGGCTTCATGACGTTAAAGATAAATTTTCTGAGAAAAAATCAATCATTGCTCACGAAATTTTAAAGGAAATCGAAACCAGACTTCAGTTTTTGCTGGATGTTGGTTTGGATTATTTAAGTTTGAGCAGAAGTTCGAAAACGCTTTCAGGAGGTGAGTCTCAAAGAATTCGTCTGGCAACACAAATTGGTTCTCAGTTGGTGAATGTTTTGTATATTTTAGATGAACCAAGTATCGGATTGCACCAAAGAGATAATGAAAGGTTGATTAATTCATTAAAAAATCTTCGTGATATCGGGAATTCTGTGTTGGTGGTAGAACATGATAAAGACATGATTTTAGAAGCCGATGAGGTGTTGGATATTGGTCCGAGAGCCGGAAAATTCGGGGGAGAAATTCTTTGGCAAGGGAAGCCGAAAGATTTGTTGAAAGCAGATACGATCACAGCTCAATATATTAACGGAAAAAGAAAAATTGCCATTCCTGAAAAAAGAAGAGAAGGAAACGGCAAGCATATTATATTAAAAGGAGCAACTGGAAACAATCTTAAAAATGTAACGCTCGATATTCCTCTGGGAAAATTGGTCGTTGTTTCAGGAATTTCAGGAAGCGGAAAATCTTCTTTGATCAACGGAACGTTGTATCCAATCCTGAATAAACATTTTTACAGAGCCGTTCAGGAGCCTTTGCCTTATAAAAAAATTGAAGGTCTTGAGCATATCGATAAAATCGTAGATGTAGACCAAACGCCAATCGGAAGAACACCGCGTTCGAATCCTGCAACCTACACGGCGATGTTTACAGATATCAGAAATCTTTTCTCAGAATTACCGGAAAGTAAAATCCGTGGTTACAAACCGGGAAGATTCTCTTTCAACGTGAAAGGTGGAAGATGCGAAACTTGTCAGGGCGGCGGTTTGAAGGTAATTGAAATGAATTTCCTGCCGGATGTTTATGTTCATTGCGAAACCTGCAACGGAAAACGTTTCAATAGAGAAACACTGGAAGTTCGCTACAAAGGAAAATCGATTTCCGATGTGTTGGATATGACGATTGATGAAGCGGTAGAATTTTTCCAGCCGATTCCTAAGATCTTTGCTAAAGTGAAAACTTTACAAGATGTTGGTTTGGGATATATCACGTTGGGACAGCAGTCGACAACACTTTCTGGAGGAGAAGCGCAACGTATCAAGTTAGCAACGGAATTATCGAAAAGACAAACCGGAAACACCTTATACATTCTTGATGAACCTACAACCGGACTTCATTTTGAAGACGTAAAAATTCTGATGGATGCTATTAATCAATTGGTTGAATTAGGAAATTCGTTCATTATTATCGAACATAATATGGATGTGATAAAACTAGCCGATCATATTATCGACGTAGGCCCTGAAGGTGGAAAACATGGCGGACAAATCGTTGCACAGGGAACACCTGAAGAAATTGTGAAGTCGAAGAAGAGTTTGACGGGGAAGTTTTTGAAGAAGGAATTATAAGATTATATAAATGTATTACGGGAAACCACAATGAAAATTGTGGTTTTTTTATTTATTTTTGAGCAAAACTAATATACATGGGGAAACCAGCGGAAATTCTTGCCATAGAAAAAGAATATAAAATTA
>DKLU01000368.1 GCA_002455915.1 Chryseobacterium sp. UBA6632 | reverse complement strand
TAAAAAAGAAGCTTCCAAAATTTACATTAAAAGCCAAAGATTTATAAATACTGATTGGCAAGAATTATATAAAGAATAAACTATGAAATTGATAAATGTATTAGTATTATCATTTTTACTTGATTCTCCACATCCCAGATATGATTCACTGTTTATTAAGGGTCTGAATAATGATAAAACCAAAATTGCAGAAGAAATATATTTAAAAAATAGTATAAATAAAAATCAAGAAATTTCCTTTGAGAGTTATATCAACAATGAAGACTATTTCATTAAAACCTTAGATATAAATAAAGACCGATTACCGGATAAAATAGTTAGTAGTAAACCTTATAAAGGTGAGGATTTATACATTTTTCTAGCTACACATAAAAATAAATACAATTTATCTTTCAAGGGATATAACTTTAATGAAGATGGTGGAAATATTATTGACAATATAACAGCTCTTTCAAATCCAAACGAGAAAGGGATGGAAATAAAAACATATTTCCCAGGAAGTGGTAGCTACGAAAAACAATATTATATACTTTTAAAAGACAAAAAATGGATTTTGCAAAATATAATTTACAAAACAACATCTGATAATTCAAAAGATGCAGTGAATTATATTTGTGATGTGACTCAAAATTTAGATATGACAAAATCTGGATGGATGAATAAAATTAAAGAAATTCCAAATGAAGATGAAAGAAACAAGAAATGTAAAGTAGAAGCAATAGTAGTAAAAAGTAAGTCCCGATATATTATTAATGATCCTGATGGATATACTAACTTACGAAAAGAGAAGAACTCAAACTCGAAAATTTTAGCAAAAATAAAATCAGGAGAAGAAATTGACGTTTTAGATAAAACAAGTGACTGGTTTTTAGTAAAAACTGGCGAAAACCAAACAGGATATGTTCATAAAAGTAGAATAATTGTAGAATAATATTTTCAGTTTGGAAAAATTGGGTAAGAGAAGGCATCAAAATCCTGGTACAAGAGGAAACGACAAAGGTGAGCTTCACATTAAAACAAAGAGAGCAGGAAAGCCAAAAGTAAAAAAAGTTGAACTTTTCGACCGAAATTATCATAAAATCTCAAAACCATTAAATTATACAGACACCATTATTGCAAAAGCGTATTGTGATGAAATGGAAGGTGAAACCGTATTGTTTACCCTTTGGGAAGACGATGCAGTAGGAAGCGGGCACAATAAAATCAATGAAATGAATAAGATCAATCCTATCCCGCTTCGTAAAGATGTGGTAGACGGAGTGGCTGAAGTACGTTTCAATATGGCTTTGTATACCCAAGCTGCAAGAATCGCGGATATGCAGGTGGCAAAAGGCGATAAAAACGAAGGAAAAAATCACGAATATTACGTAACGGTAGATTATTACGATAAAATGGTAGGTGAAAGTAAAAATGTGAATATTCAAAATCCAAACTATGATAATCCTATTCAACGAGCGCTTGAATTACAATATCCTGAAAAATTTCCGCCCAAACTAAAAGAGCCGAATAAAAGGCCTACTCCATCCCCTGAAAAACCTAAAAAAGATGCTTTCAAAGCTCCGATCACTGCAAAGGCAAAAACAAAAGCTCCGGATCCGAAAGGGAAAATTTTAAGTGTTGAATTTGTAGATGGCAATCAAAAGCCTTTTGCCAATATGAAATTTGGAACTTCCGTTTATGCGAAAGTAAGAACATACGGATTAAAAGGAAAGACTGTTATCATAAAAATTTTTGAAGACGATCTTGGAACGAACCAAAGAGTATATATGGAAAACTATACATTGCCTGGTGACGTTAGCCTTATTCCTATTAAACTTTCACAAAAGATGCGTGCAGATGGCGATAATCTCACAGAAGGAAATGAGCAGGAATATTTTCTACAAATTGAATATGCAGGGCAAAGTGTGACGTCTAGTTTAGTAAATGTAAATGATGATGCTCCGAGGATAAAAATGGAAACGGGAGCGAGTACGGTTGGGGTGAAGAAACAGGAGAGTAAAAAAGCTTCTACCTGCCTTTGTCAACAATATGATTTGACTTGGGGTAAAAAATTAAAATGCAATGAGAGAAAAAAAGTTCTCGAAGTTGCGAAAAACTTAGGCGTTGATCCAAATTGGCTGATGACAGTAATTGCACTTGAAACTATTGAAACATTTAATCCTTCAATAGATAATGGTATTGGATACGTTGGATTAATACAATTTGGTGAAAATGCCTCTTCTGATTTAGGAGTTACTCAAAGCCAATTAAAAAAAATGAATTTTATTGAACAGATGAAATATGTTGAGAAATACTTACTAAAAAATAAATCTAAGTATGATAGCTTAACCAATTTATATTTAGCCGTTATATATCCTACCGCATGTGGTCACGGCTCAGATAAAGATTATATTGTGTTGGATGGAAAGGCTTATGAAAATAATCCTGTATTTTTTAAAGAAAAAGGAGAATGGGAATACGCCACAAAAATAAATAAAAAAGGAAAGGCAATAAAATATAAAAAAGCTATAAATTCTGATGGAAAAACATATGTTTGGGAAATTGCTTTAACCGCTCAAGAAGTATATACAAAAGGACTATCCTTTAAAGATAATATTTATACATGTGATAATACTGAGTCTAAAAAAATTGAAAAAACAGGAGATTGTTTAGATACTTGGGATGCCTCTACAAACACTAAAATAGAAAAGTTACATCCAAAAATTCGTTGTGCGACTAAGAATTTTATAAACGAGGTTGAAAAAACTATGGGAATTAAACTCAGAGTCATACAAGGTCTAAGAACATATGCCGAACAAGACATATTATTTGCTCAAGGTAGAACAACAAAAGGAAAAAAAGTAACTAATGCAAGAGGTGGGCAAAGTAATCATAATTTTGGATTAGCAATTGATGTCGTAGAAGTTAAAAATGGAAACATTGATTGGAATGAACAAGAAATCGTACTACCTAAAATAGCTCCAATAGGGAAAAAATGGGGTTTTAATTGGGGTGGCGATTGGAGAAGCATTAAAGATAAGCCTCATTTTGAAATGATGTTTGGAAAGTCATTAACCGAATTAAGAAGTCTTTATGAAGCCAATGGAAAGGATCACACAAAAATTCCACTATAATATGAAAAATATATTAATACTTACTCTCTTACTTTTATTATCCTGTAAGAAAGAAAACAAAAGCTTTCAACAAGGAGAGAAAAAAAATATTCTTGAAATAAAGGATACATTAAAAAAAATAAAGGATACAACACTTTTTATAAATTCTTCCGAGGGTGAAGAAGTTACATTTTTCGTTAATGAAAAAAATAATGACTCTATAATTAATAGTGAAATTTTTGGGGAAACTGGAAAATCCGAATATCATTTTGTTTTTAATAAAACTTTTAAAGAAGGAACTTGTAAAATTTATAGGTATGATGTACCAATTTATGCGAATCCAAATCCAAAAATTGAACTGAAAAAAATTGAAAGTTTAACATCATCAAAAGAATCTTATGAAAGACTAAACAGCATTTATAGTAGTTATAGGAATATACTTTTCTTTAAGAAAAATAATAAACCTACGAAGAGTAAATGGTATGGAAAATATTCAGTAACACTAAATGAAAATAATGATGATTGGAAAGATATCCATGAAATAGAATTAAATATTTCAAAGGATTCTATTACATATTTAGCAAAAGGTTTTCAATTGTATCAACTCTACTTATTATCCAGTGAAGAAAAGAATACCTCTATAAAATTAAAATATAAAAGTTCACTCGATAATACAGATAGTTGGGTATTAGAAAAAACCAAAGACTTTGGGATTATATCTTATAATGGAAAAGACTATTTATGGGAAAGCCCATATCTAGACATGAATTTTAATAAAGGAAAAAAACAAAAGTATATTTTACAGAAATTAAAATAATGAAATATTTATTCGTAGGACTAATTTGTGGACTTTTTTTAATGAATTGCCAAAATAAAGAAGGAACCGTTAGTAAAGAAAATTTCGTACACGACTCAAATAATCTACATAGTTCAATAAAATCATCTAAAGTTGAGACATCGCAATCAGAATTATTGTACTTTGATAATGATAATATTCCTGATAAAGCAGAAATAAAGGCAACTAACAATAATGAATATTCTGGCTTTTCTCTGTTAATTTATTTATCAACATTAAAGAAAACAATTGAAATACCTGTATACAATAACAGTATTTCGTATAATAATATCTATGCTGATTATTATCTAGGCGAGCCTATCATAAAGGATAAAGTTATAGAACTGAGAATTGATTATGCAGATAAAATGACTGTAGCTAACGTTTCTGGAGAAAAAAAAGATTTGAGTGAAAAGATAAAATACAGATTTAATCCTGCAAATAAAAAAATACAAATCATTGGATATGATCTAAGCTATATGAAAGATCAAAAAGGGAAATATAATAAATCATTCAACTTTATAACTGGTAAATATTACTCTTCGAAAAATTTTAATGATCAAAAGAGTGAAGCATCAGGCTGGTCATCAGAAATTCAAAATATTTTCACAGAAAATTGGAATAATAATTTTATTAATAAACTTATTATATATGGAAATGATATTGAATAGAATAAATAATCTCAACTTTTTAAACACACATTTATGAAGAAAAAACAGAAGTATTTTTTCAAATTGATTTTATTATTATTCGTTATAAATATTTTTTATTCTTGTAAAAAAGCTTCACATGAAAATATACAATCAACTTATTTAAAGGATGATAAAACTATCTATAATGAAATAAAAACATTAGATATAACAAGTAATTATAGCGAAGAGCCTGTAAAAGGTCTTAATATAAAATTTCAAGATTATGATTTTAAAATTAAGTATATAGAAGAGCGTGCATATATACAGTATAGTCTTAAAAATAAAACTGTCAGCGATTGGCAACCACTTAATATTAATTTTTTCTATGACAGTTCCTATGAATTTGCTGAAAAGGATATTCATGTACTTTATAATAGTTCAGACGCCGAAGGCATCTTACTTTTACCAAGTTTTACAGAAGAATATACTTCGTATTTTGTATATCAATTTAATTCAGAAAAACTACAATTTGTTAAAGATATTGAGCTGCCTACCAATCTATCAAATTTTACAGATAAAACTTTCGTTTATCAAGCAAGTAAAAAAAATAAAAATTTAAATATTAGCTTTTTAGATAAAAATAATAAAGAATATTTGTTTACTGACCGAGATTTTAATTCTCCATTAATCAATTCTAATATTAAGAAAAAAGATTTTGCTCTTATTACTGGTGAAAATACCGATAATTCTGTAATAGGCTCTTGGCAACTTGATTGTGCTACACCAAATAGCGGTTTAGAAATTTTTCAAAATAAAGAAAATTTAGGTGGAATTATAGCTGTAGCACCTCCAGCAATTTTCATTGAGTTTAACTTAGAAAAAGGTAAGGAAGCTGATACCTATTATATAAAATATTTAGCCCAAGACATGTCATCTCCACTTGCATCTGAAAATGAAATAGATGAAACTAACATTTCAAAAAATGAAAGTATAGGTAAAATTGTAAAAAATAAAGGAGGAATTGATCTGATATGGTATGGCATTTATGATACAAAAAGCAAAAAAAGAATAAATGTTATTTCTCAATTTAATACCACAGATAATCCCCAAACTATTAAATTGGTAAAGTGTAAGACTCAATAACTTCTTAATTAAAATTGCAATGCGTGAAAACAATTTATTGATATTAATTATTCTCCTATCATTATTTTATGATTGTAAAGGTCAAGATGATAAAAAAGTAATAAAAACGATTGTAAATCAAGATTCTTCCACATGTTTTGTAAAGCAAAATTTGTTACAAAAAAATAATGATACTGAGTTTAAATTTGATGATTATAAATCTGAATTAATAAATAATGAAGAGACATATAACTTATCTATAAATTCAAAAAAATATCTTACTAATCTTACATTAGAAAGCTCTGAAATAAATTTTTGGAATTATAAGTGTGATAACAAAAATGTGATTTTAATAGAAGCTGATGATTATTATGGTTCTACATTTTTTGCTTATCTAATGGATAATGATAATTTATATTCATTAGGGGAATTTGTTATAGAACAATTAGACGTAGAAAAGAAAGGTCCTCAAAAAAAAGATTTCAAAATATATCTTGAAGGTTATAATGTAAAAATAGTTACCTATTTAAATGGTAAAAACAATAGTACTAACATATTTAACAAGAGAAATAGAATTGCTTTAATTAATAATTCTACTAAAAATCCAAAAAGTATAACTGGTGAATGGAAAGTTAATTGCGAAGATGCAAGAAGTTTAGATATTGATAGTGATAAAGAAATATTTTTGGTAGTACAAGGAAATCAGATAGCCGTAAATATGATTAAACTTGAAAAAAGTACTTCTGATGAATTCTTTTACAGATTAGATAAAAAACCTTTAAATATGGGAAGTGGTGGAAATGCTTTGCCTTGGGAAACTTATCTAAATAATAATGAAATAGCAAAAATAAAAGTATTGAATGATAACCAAATAGAGTTTACCTGGCTTGGTTTTTACAATGATAAAACAAAGGAAAGAGAAGTTACAGATTGTGAATTTACTATAAATAGCGGCGAAAATCCTGTAATTCTTACAAAATGTAAATAAAATGAAACAACTATTTGTAATAACTATTTTATGTTTTCTCTTTAACTGTGAGCGAAAAGTAACGACTTTAAATAAGAAAGTTGATATAGGAGTTGAAAATATAAAGCAAAATTTATCCTTTGATTTTTCTATAATAGAAAGGGATAAAGACAATAGACCTTTAAAGGTCGAAATTGATATTAAAAATAATGATCAAGTAATACAAAAGATTAATTACAATCCCGGATTTTGGTTAGATAAAGATTTTAAAATTAATCAGAAAAAATATTTCGGTACAAATCTACCCTTGGAAGAAGGCATAGAAACTTATCACAATTTAATTATTGCCGATTTTAATTTTGATGGCTTAGAAGATTTTGCTATTCTATACGACTCTGGCGGAAATGGAGGTTCTTTTTATTCTTATTATTTTCAAAATGAAACATGTAAGTTCAATCTCGATAAAAATTTTCCACTTAACGAAGGTTATTTTCCAAAAGAAATAAACAAGAATAATAAAACAATTACAATAAGCAACCCGATTGGTTGTTGTAAAATAGAAACTACAATCTTTCAATTAAAAGACAATTGGAAAATAATTTCTTCAAAAGAAGAAAATATGAATAATGACTCGCCAAATGGTATCTGGAAAACCAACTGTGGAAGCAGCTTAGGAAGTTTGACAATCAAAAATAAAAATGCATCATTAGTTGTTCTTTTTAATCAAATATATATTGATATGGAGGAGGTAAAAAGATATGACTTTGAAAATGGAATTGCTTATAAATTAAAACAAATTCCAGAAGATTTAGGATCCTATGGTATTAAACTCGATTGGAGTGAATATACAAATGAAAAACCTATTGCCTATGTTAAAACAGTTGACGAAAATACCTTAAAATTCTACTGGTATGGATTTTATAACAATAAAACTAAAAAAAGAGAAATGACTGAATGTCAATTCAATCAAGAACAAAATATATCTAATGAAGAAATTATATTAAAAAAATGCGATGAATAAATTGCTGATGATTGTATATGCAATAAGTTCTTAAACCAAATTACAATGCTGAAAAAAGATTGTTTGCTTTTAATTCTTCTGCTATCATTTATATATAATTGTAAAGATCAAAAAGAAAAAAATTTCGTACGCGAAAAAACTACTGCTAATTCAGATACAATAATAACAGATATAAAAAAAGATTGTGATATAAATATTGAACACAATATTTATAATTATTTATTATGTCAATCTTGGAAAAATTTAAATGAAAATGATTTAAAAACGATACTTCATTATGCAAAAGAGGAAAACGATGCGGAAGTATTAAATGTTATTGGAAAAGAAGTTCCTTCATGGATTGTTGCTGATTTAAAAACTAACTCAAAAAATTATAAATTAAAAGTTAATGGCTACTCTTATATAAAGTTAATCAATGCGCTTGGCTCTGAAAAAATATTAACGTTTGATGCTGAAAATAGATCTAAAGTAGAAAAATATTTTATTAGAAACCTAACAGAGGATGATGATGAAAATTATAATGAAAAATTAAAAAATATTAAACCCGCAATAATTGACTTAAAAAACTGGAAAGGGAATTTCAAATTTGATAATAATAATTACGATCAGCTTTATAAGAAATACACTTTAAATATAACTAATAATAAAATCACTTTCTATCAAGGAGATTTGCCTGCGTGTGAAATTTCGTGCATCCCATACCTTTATAATAACAATCTTTATTTATATTTTGATTCGGAGACAACAGATTGTAAAGAATTTAGTTCAGATATGATTAATAATTTATTAGATGGTGACTTTATGATGAAATTATATAGAAAAAATGGAAGTTATTATATCACATCGCCAATCATTGAAGTATGGGATGAGAAAACATCTAGCTTTAAAATAAATACTCCAACAAAATTAAATATTGAAAATTAAAATAATGAAATATTTATTCGTAGGACTAATTTGTGGACTTTTTTTAATGAATTGCCAAAATAAAGAAGGAACCGTTAGTAAAGAAAGTTCTGTAAGCAACTTAGATACCATTGAAATAAATAAATTACCGTTTGGTAATGAGCTACTGATTAAAAAATTTATTAATAATGATGAATTAGGCTTTTTGGACGATTCTGAGACTAAGTTATTAGAATTTGAAGATTCGTCATTCCTATCATATTATGAGAAATTCTTTAAAAATTCGAGCTTACCAATTGATAAATTTTATAAATATCAACAAAAGAATATCCTTGATTTCGGTTTAAACTATATCGAACCCATAGATAGTATTAATACATATAAAGGATATTATTCATTAGCCAAAAGACTACCTGATATTGGAAAGAATAACATTTTTATAATGAATTCAAATATGAAAAATGGAGAATTTTTAAATATTTCCAATTGTATAGACTTGGTGGTTTATAATCGCGAAAAAGGAATAATTAATAATTTAAATTTAGCCTTTTCTTTATCCGCAACAGACGAAAGGTATTACAATTTCTTTGGAGACATTCATAAATACTTCTATATTGATTCTAATTATACTATTCACATTAAATATTTTGCAGTTAACAACGACTCCAATTCAAGTTTGCTCATTTACACAAAATATAAGATTCAGCAGGATGGTATTATTGTGAGGTATTTCGAGCAAGAAAATACTAATTACAAAAGTGAATTTGAAGAAGGTATAATAAAGAATCATTTGAAAGAAGGTGTTTGGAAAGAAACTCTCAGTAATACACATACCAACTATTGCATAAAAAATTATAAAAACGGTATTACAACAGGAAATGTAGAGATTGTTAATATTGATGACAATGGAAAAAAGAGCTCATTTTTCATAGATAAAAATTCTTATTTACCCTTAAAGAACTAAAAATGCTAAAAAGTAAATGATGAAAAAAATATTAATAATCCCTATCCTATTCATTTTGGTTCATTGCCAAAAGTCAACAAAAAGAAGTGAAGAATCTAACCATAAAGAAATCGTAAATTTTGAAAATCAGCAATTTCAATCTTTTGGGTTTCAAGATAAATATGATCTGAATCCTCCATTAACATTAAAAGAAACAACCGAATCAGAATTTAAAAAATACGATAAACAGAATCATTCAATCATAAATGCAACCCCAAAGATGAATCGTGATAATTTCTATTTGGAAACAAATCATAAAATTTTGCAATTTAAAAAGGAAAATGATAATTCAACGAATCGCAAAGAAGATGAAAATCGGTACGAATATTTAGGATTTTATCCTTCCCTGAATATGTATGCAGTCTCTTCTAATACTGTAAGTGAAGGATTAGGATTTAGCAATTTTGAGCTGATAAATAAAGCAAGTGGTAAAATTTCTAAAATCATGTCACCAGGCGATGACAGAATTGATCAAATTTTTATATCTCCCAACAATAGCCATATAGCCTACTTTTATAATCAAATTTATGATGAGAATAATAGTTTTATAGGAGTTTTAGAAAGTAATGCAGATAAAGATTATTTTAAAGAATCACGAAGTTTTATGTCTGATCAGTTTAATATTCATCAGCTTGTTTGGGCTGGGAAAAATACCATACTAGTTAAAGTAACCTCAGACAATGCAAGGAGTTTTAAATATTATAAAATAGATATCCTTCATTAAAATCATTCGAAAATAATTCACTTTTCTCTACAAAGAATTAAAACCTTCCAAAGGCTGCCTTTTTTGATGTCGAATTTCGAAATTAAATAAAATCTGATAACAATCTATTCAAACACTTAGAAGAATAATAAAAATACACGATCTTCAAATCCCGCTTTTTTCATAACTTTACTTGAAATTTCAGCTTTGGCTAGTTTCCACAAAAAAGATTCTCCATTTCAGGTTTATATTTCGTTCAAAAAATATTTGGATGTGCTGGAGCATATTCGATATAATGACAGGCTGGAGTATCGTGTCAACTACGCCGAATCACTGATTGATAAAACAAAAAACTTTCAGGAACTGAGAGACGGTTTTCAGGATTTAACGTTACTCGATAAATACGAAGACCTCATCAAGCTGCTTCTGGCAGACCTTTTCCCGACCGGACTTACCAACAATGAAATAAAAGCCGCAAGCATTCCCCTTTCAAATATTACCTTCAATTACACCGAAAGATTTAAAAATATTCTGAAAGACGCTGGAAAAGATTTCGAAATAGAACTAAGAAATATCAATGACGATGAATTCTATGTTTTCTGCTGTTGCCTTATCGTTCAGACCTATTTCAAACGGGATATAAAAGCCTCCATCCCTTTTTATTATGACATTCCCAATAAACAGGGAATCATGAAACATTATAAAATTACGGTAAACTCCGATTTTAGTGAAGTTTATCCTACGGACGGTGTGAAAATTCCGGATGAAGATACCATCAATATGCTGTTGGAAAATCTTGATGATATCAAATTGTGGAAAAAATATTTCCCTTCAAAATCATGGGTTTTAAGCGGATTTTCTATTATTTCCTTGGTGGACTGTACTTCTGAAGTCGCTTTATCTGATCTAAAGTCCAGTATGATTAAAATAGATCCGGAAAACTTGATTCCCGATGAAAATTTAACCGAGATTTTTAAGTCTTATTTCGACATTTCCGAACTCAATTTTGGGTTAATGCTTTTCAACAAAAAGGAAAAAAGACTTGATAAAGTTCCGATCTACGAAAATGTATTTACCAATCACATCCTCGATTTCTGGATCAACACTTTTGATGAAGAAGTTCGAAAAACGGCTTTTGAGAATTTTAGTTATAATTCCAAACCAATTGTAGTTTCCAATGTTGATAACTTAGATTCTCACATCAAAAAAATGCCATCTTTTAATATTTTAAAAGATAACAATATCAACAGTTTTATGGTGATTCCGATTATGAAAGACAACGAACTGTTGGCGATCATGGAGTTTACATCGCCTCAACCCAACAGTTTAAATGGTTTAAAACTCAAAAAGCTTGAATTTTTTGTTGATATGATTCTTTTCTCACTGTCAAGATTCAGTTTTGAGCGAAACAATCAGATTGAAGCGATTATTCAGCGTGAATATACTACGATTCACGACAGTGTTGTTTGGAAATTCAGAAGTGAAGCCGAGAAGTATTTCAACGCTTTTCTATCGAGAAAAATATACACTTTAAAACAGATTTCATTTAAAAATTTAACACCGCTTTTTGGCTTTTCAGACATTCGTTCTTCTTCAGAAAAACGTTTCAATTTAATGTTGGAAGACCTGAATGAGCAAATCGATTGTCTTCACGATATTTTTTCAATCATTAATTCAGATTCGGAGAAATATTTATTGGCATTAGATATTTTTGAAAATGAACTGAATAATGAAATTAAGGCAGACACGGAACAACGCCTACAAAGATTACTGAGAGATGAAATTCATCCTTATTTACAGGGCAAGCTTGAAATAAAAAGCTCTGAAAATGTAAAGAAAAAAATCAAAGAATATTTTTCTAAAGTTTTCAGTCAGAATCATTTATTTTATAGCCACAGAAGAAGCCTTGACGAATCAATCACACTGGTTAACAGAAAACTAGCCGATATGCTGGATGAAAGTCAGGTAAAGGCGCAGCAGATTTTCCCACATTATTATGAGCGTTTTAAATCTGACGGAGTAGAACATAATTTGTTTATCGGTCAAAATATCGCTCCTGATCTGCAGTATTCCTCAAAAGTTGTTCATAAGCTGAGATATTGGCAGCTGAAAACCATCTGCAATATGGAACGGGAATTTCAGAATTTCAAACAGGATCTTTCGATTCCTTTAGATATTGCTTCGCTGATTTTCGTTTATAATGAAAAAGTAGACATCCGCTTCCGAATGGATGAAAAACGTTTTGATATTGATGGCGCCTACAATTCGTACTATGAAATCATCAAAAAACGTCTGGATAAAGCGCATGTAAAAGATTCTCAGGAAAGAATTACCTGCCCCGGAAAAATTACTATCGTTTATTTCGGCATGGAAAACCAGAAAGAATACTTGGAATACATCACCAAACTTCAGAAAAAAGGAATTCTTCAGAGTGATGTTGAGTTTTTAAGAGTTGAAGATCTGCAGGGGATTACGGGATTATTGGCGTTGAGGGTTTCCTTAACTCGTATTTAATCAACAAAATAAGAATCCGGTTTTTTCAATTCTCCTTGCGTAATTTCCGCCTGCTCAAAAATTGAAAACTCAATCGTTCTGCAAATGCTGTTTAAAGCCAAATCATTTTCTTCCTCACCGAACGGTTCGCCAATCTCCTGAATAATAGCATCTAAAGCAATAAAAGTATAGCTTATCAACAAAACAATCAACGGCATCATCCAGCCCAAAGTATCTACCAACCCGAAAGGTAACCAAAAGCAGTACAAATACACGGTACGATGCAGCAAAACGCTGTATGCAAAAGGCAAAGGCGTGTTATAAATTCTTTCGCAACCTCCGGAAATATTAGAGAACTGATTCAGTTGATCGTCTATTTGGGTTAAAATAATCGTGTCAATATTTCCTTTTTGATGTTGCTCATGAAGCCAATCTGCAATAAATCCTAAAATAATACTCGGAATAAACTTTTTCCCATTTATCTGCTCCAGCTGCTCCGGAGAAAGCAATTGAGGTAAATTTCCCGTTCCCGACTTATCTCTTAATTGATAATTCAAAGCCCAGCAAAATGCAGAGATCAGTTTTATGATTTTTTGCTTTTCTTCTTTTGAAACATTCGGAATATAAGATAAAATCTGTCGGGTTAGCGATCGAGTTTCAATTACGAGCAATCCCCAAAGTTTTCTTCCTTCCCAAAAGCGGTCATAGCTCGCGGAATTACAAAAGCCCATAAAAATCGCTAAAGCCAAACCAATTAACGTGAAAATAGTCGGATTAAGATGAACTTTATAATCGAAAATTCTTCCTTTAAAAAAATAAATAAACAGCGAAAACAGCAAAATCACAAAAAGTTGAGCCATTATTTTCTTCAACACAGAACCTCTCCATATAAATAACATTCTCAACCAATTGGCACGCTGTCTTACAATCATTTTCTTATTGGTTTATATTAAATTTCACAGTTAAAGCGAAAGAAACGCATATCCGAAAGACAACACAGAAATGATAATTCCCGCCATGAAAATCTTATACGTTGTCGATAAAAGCTTGTATTTTCTGTCTAAAACTTTACCTAAAAAATAAAGATCTTTCACCATAGAATCATAAATATAATCTCGGTCTTTAATCAAATCTTTCATCGCATTATGATAATCATCAAACAACATTTGATGGAAGTTTCCGAAGAACAAAAGATTCACTTTTCTGTTTTGAATATCCTCATTGGTGAATTTCGTTTTCGTCACATTTGGTTTTGTGGATAAAATGGCGAAAATAATTGTCAGAACACTGGATAATAGCAAAATAAAACTCGGAATAACCAGGTGAGAATTTTTCGGAGCATCTAATTTAGGAACCAAAACAGAAAGACAAACGGAAATGATAATGGCATTTACAGAAAGTAAAATATTCGCTTTGCTGTCGGCGATATCACTCAGTCTTGTGTGGTTATTCAACGTCACTCTGAACAAAGTATCCACACTTCTATCCGGTTTTATTTCTTTTTCTTTCTCCTTTTTACTCCCCGAATTTTCTTTTTTATCTTCTTCTTTTTCTAGTTTTTTCTCAATTTTCTTGATATTTTTCTCTTTCAGCGGCTGCCAGTTGGTCTTCGCATATTCTGTATAATATTGATGCTTATTTTTCAGCATTTCAAGGTTACCGGCATTCCATTCATCATTCGAGAAACATCGTACATTGGTAAGCTCCCACTCTTTTCTCAGCGCGTCAGAAATATCGTTGTAGTCATGGCTTGCAAAATGGCTGCAATCGGCATCTTTTACAATTTGCTCCAATAAGTTTTGAGGCTCGTAAGTAATTTTGGTAGCCAAAATAAGCTTGGTGATTTCTGCAATCTCATTTTCTGGATAATTTTCTTTTTGTAGAAAATCCTTCATAATCTCTACGCCTTTTTCTTCGTGATTAAGCGCGCATTCGATATATCCTGTATCGTGAAACCAAAGCGCTAACAACACTTTTTCCTGATCTTCCGCAGAGACAGGTGTGTTTTTCATAATTTCCTCCGCTTTGTTTACCGTATATGTGGTATGGATAAAATTATGATAAAAATATACAGAAGATAACTTATCTTTGAATAAGATTTCAACGTAATCTTTGGCTTTTTGTAAAATGCTCATGGCCGATTATTTGTTAATGTAAATTTATGAATTTATCCTTTAAAACTCATCTAAAAAATACTTCTATTGTCCTTAGAGTAGTATTGTCTGCCGGAGTTCTTTATTCCTGCGCAACATATAACGTAAAAAAGGGTAAAAACTTATCTGAAGTAGAAAAATCTGATATAGAATCTGAAAATGACTTTAAAATTTTCCTTATTGGGGATGCCGGAAATTCCGATGAAATGCAGGCTCAGAACACCTTAAACTTTCTGAGATCAAAGCTAGATTCTGCAGATAAAAATTCTATGCTGATCTTTTTGGGAGATAATATCTATCCCAGCGGAATGCCTAAAGAATCCAGCAAAGATTACGCATTGGCAAAGCAAAAACTGGAAAATCAGCTGGATATTACCAAAAATTTTAAAGGCAAAACGGTTGTCATTCCCGGAAATCATGATTGGTATCACGGATTGAACGGTTTAAAAGCTCAGGAAGATTTCGTTAAAAATTATTTTAATGATAAAAAGGCTTTTCTGCCAAAAAATTCATGCGGAATTGATGATATCAGCTTAACAAAAGATATTAAATTAATTGTTATTGATACAGAATGGGCTCTCGTAAATTGGGATAAATATCCTGGGATCAATAAAAATTGTGACATCAAAACCCGCGAAGATCTCTTCACTGAATTTAAAGATTTAATTAATAAAAATCAGGATAAAAAAATCATCGTTGCCCTTCATCATCCAATCATAAGCAGCGGAATTCACGCAGGTTTTAATTCTGCAAAAACTCATCTTTTTCCTTTAAAAGGTAAAATTCCGGCTCCGGCAATTGCTACGACGATTAATATTTTGAGAAATGCTTCGGGAGCCAATACACAGGATATCAACAATCAACATTACGCCGATCTTGCCGGAAGATTAAAAAGTATTGTTCAGGATAAAGACAATATTATTTTTGTTTCCGGGCACGATCATAATCTTCAATATCATCAGGAAAGAAATATTCGACAGATCATCAGTGGCGCGGGTTCTAAAACAGATCCTGCCACCATTGCCGAGAAAACTGATTTCTCATACGGAGGAAGTGGCTTTGCGGTCTTAAATATCAGAAAAGATCAAAGCACCGATGTTGAATATTTTTCTACAAAAGAGAATAAATTCGAAAAATTAGCACAGATCCAAGTTTTTGATAAGCCGAAGAAATTTATCAATGATTTTCCAAGTTCAATTCCATCACAGGTTACATCAACCATTTATCCTAAAAAATTAACCGAACAAGGAGGTTTTTACACTTGGCTGTGGGGAGAACATTACCGTAAATATTACGGAATGCCAATCGATCTGCCAACCGCTAATATTGCCACACTGGATGGCGGTTATACACCTTTCCGCGAAGGTGGTGGAAACCAGTCTAACAGTTTGAGATTAAAAGCACAGGACGGACAGGAATTTGTAATGCGAGGCGTGAAAAAAAGCGCGGTTCGTTTTCTTAATAATGTCGCTTTCAAAAAAAGTACGTTCGGAAACGAATTGAATAATACTTTCCCTGAAAAATTCTTGCTTGATTTTTATACAACCAATCATCCTTTCACTCCATTTTCAGTAGGAAATCTGGCGGATAAAGTGAATCTTTTCCACAGCAATCCGAGATTATATTACATTCCGAAACAAAAGGCTTTGGGAGAATATAACGAGCATTACGGAGATGAAATGTACATGATCGAGGAACGTTTTTCTTCAGATCCAAAAACATTGGCATCATTAGGAAATGCAAAAGATATTGTTTCTACGGATGATGTTTTGAAAAATTTAAATAAAAACTCTAAATATTCGATTGATCAGGAATCATACATCAGAGCACGAATCTTTGATATGCTGATCGGCGATTGGGACAGACATTCTGACCAATGGAAATGGGCAGAATATCAGGAAGGTGACAAAGTAATTTATAAACCAATCCCAAGAGACAGAGATCAGGCTTTCAGTAAATATGATGGTACCGCTTTTAAAATCATTATGAATATTCCTGCAATTCGCCATATGAAGACGTTTAAAGATGATATTAAAAGTGTAAAATGGCTGGCGATGGAACCTTATCCTTTGGATTTAATTTTCTTGAAAAGATCTACAGAGCCAGAATGGATCGAACAAGCAAAATACATTCAGGATCATCTGAGTGATAAAGATATTGATGAAGCTTTTGATAATCTTCCGAAAGAAGTAAAAGATGAAACGATTGCTGATATTCAAAGAAAATTAAAAGCCAGAAAACTGAAATTACAGACTTATGCAAGTCAATATTTTGATGTTTTGCAGGAAAAAGTTCCGTTAGCAGGAACGGTACATCCTGATAAATTTGTGATTACAAAAACAGGAAATTCAGTTAATGTAAAACAATATTCATTAGACAAAAAGCAGGAAAATCCCGAGTTGGTTTTTGAAAAAACGTATGATGATTCTAAAACTAAAGAATTGTGGATCTATGGTTTGGAAGATGATGATATTTACGATGTTTCAGGTGATGGAAAACCTAAAACAACCATCCGTTTGATTGGAGGTTATAATCATGATACTTACAACGTTACCAATGGAAGCAAAGTAAAAATTTATGATTTCAAATCTCAAAAAAACACTTATAACACACATGAAGCAACGAAAAATATCTCTGATGATTATGATATTAATACCTATAATTATAAACATCCGAAATACAACTTTTTTGCGGGCTATCCTAATTTAGATTACAATCCTGATGACGGTGTTATCGTAGGACTATTGGGTTCTTACACAGTGAATAATTTCATCCGCGACCCTTTTACTCAAAGACATACGTTGAAAGTGAATTTTTATACGGCAACCGCTGGATTCAACGTGGCGTATAAAGGAATTTTCAAAAAAGCGATCTGGGGCTGGGATTTTAATTTAGATGCCCTTTACAGCACTCCGCGTTTTTCTGAAAACTTCTTCGGATTATCTAATGAAAGTCCGTATGATAAGCAGGAAACGGAGCGTGAATACAACAGAGCAAGAATTTCTAAGATCTATTTTGCACCGTCTATTTCCAGAAAAAGCTGGGGAAATATTGAGAATAAATTTCAGTTGAATTTTGAGAATAATAAAGTTCAGCGAAAAGGAAATCGTTTTGTAGATATTTCACAAGATGTAAATCCGGAGGTATTTAATAATCAGTATTTTGGAGGAGCTAATTATACTTTCGGTTATAAAAATTTAGATAATGCCGCCTTCCCGACTTTGGGTATGGAGTTTTTGGCCAATCTACAATGGAAAACCAATCTTTCCAATCTTGATAAAAACTTTTTTGCCTTAGAAGGAACCTTTACCATCGATCATAGAATTGATCCAAGAGGTAATTTCGTTTTTGCGAATTCGAGCAACGGAATGTGGATCAGTAATAATAATTTTGAATTTTACCAAGCGGCGAGTATTGGTGGAAATAACGGAATGAGAGCTTTCAGAAATGACCGTTTTTCAGGAAGATCTTACTTTACCAACAACTCGGAAATTCGTTGGGATTTCGGAAGAATCAGAAATAATATTGTTCCGGCCAACATGGGAATTTTATTGGGCTACGATTTGGGAAGAGTATGGAATGACCATGAAGATTCCAGAAAATGGCATCAATCTGTTGGTGGCGGATTTTGGTTAAGCGTTGTAGAAATGTTCTCTGCACGACTAAACTATTTCTACGGTTCCGACGGCGGAAGAATTTCAGCAGCTTTAGGAATGACTTTTTAGAAGAAAATAAACTAAATAATTATAAAAAATCCGCAGAAATAATCTGCGGATTTTTTTTATTTTAATTCAAACTTATAAACATTTCCTCCCGTTTTCTTATCCTTTTCATCAGCAATCAGCAATGTT
>DKLU01000083.1 GCA_002455915.1 Chryseobacterium sp. UBA6632 | reverse complement strand
GAATTTCCTGTCGCAAAGTTCTGAGAATAAGAAGCCGTTCCTGTAATGGTAATCGGCAATTTCAAAAATCTCTTGGTAACCGTTACCGTTGAGTTTTGCTGAGTATTTAATACGTTCTGATTAAAAATATAATTATTA
Source organism: Chryseobacterium sp. UBA6632 (assembly GCA_002455915.1). GTDB lineage: Bacteria > Bacteroidota > Bacteroidia > Flavobacteriales > Weeksellaceae > Chryseobacterium. The sequence goes on along the minus strand of DKLU01000083.1, from coordinate 10,807 downwards.
TTGATCGTATTATTATAGAATCTGTTACTTACAATATCCACCGAAGCCGAGAAAGTAAGGAAAGGATTAGCCTTCGTATCCTGAGTATGTCTCCAGGCAATTCTATAGGTACTTGTTTTGGTATAATCATCAAGCCCTTTAATACCTCTTACCGTAGTTCCGATATCTGCAGAAAAGTTACCATTGTAACGGTATTTTTTCACATAATTCATCTCCGGACGGAAGTTCCAGCTTCCTTTAGTATAGAGATCGGCTAACACTTTAATATCAAAATGCTCACCAATCGGTTGATAATATCCGATACTATTCAAGAAGAAACCAACATCTTCTCTTTCTCCGAAACTCGGAATCAGAATACCCGCTGATCTTTTATCTGAAAAAGGAAGAATTGCAAATGGCATAATCAAAGGTGTCGGAACATCTTCAATATACATTTGGATAGGTCCCGTTACAATTTGAGACTTATTCTTCGTTTTTACCAATTTAATGTGCGGAGCCAAAAGATAATAATCGGAAACTGTATCTTTTTTCTTAAGGAAATATTCGTCGGTCGTATACTTCCCTCGTCTCATGAAGAAAACGGAATCATTATACTTTTTTGTTTTTTCAGCAATAATTACCCCTTCACTTTCTTCCGTTCTTGCATTGTAAGCAATCGCCTGTTTGGTTTTATAATTGTAGTTAAACTGATCGGTCTCGTATTTTTTCCCTCCCTGATTGGTAATTACAGGCTCGATGATTTTTCTGCCTAAAGAATCTTGTTTTCCGCGAGCGAAAATGAGATTTTTTTGTTCATCAATTGAAATATAATCGGCGTCGATCTGCATATCCTGATATTTTACCTGCGCATTTTTGTTCAGATAAATCATCTTTTTAGGCACGTCACGGCGTATATCATCAGCTTTTGTCTGAAGAATATCATCTAAGGATTCCTTTTTTGCAACTATGGTATCCTTTTTGGAAATAGTATCATTAACCGCATTTTTAGGTAATTTTTCAGGAGTTTTCTGTGCTAAAAAATTGTTAAAAATTAGGATAATTAAAATTTGTAATATATTTTTGAAGACGGTTTTGACCAATTTTTGTATATATTTATATGTATATAATTAAGGCTCAAAATTAATATAATTTTTAAAACTGTAAGATGCACAAAGTAAATTTTAAAATAATTTTATCATTTCTTCTTATACTGGTCTCCCAAATTATTTTCGCACAAAAAAAATTCACGGTGGTTTTAGACGCCGGACACGGCGGTAGTGACCATGGAGCCAACAGAAATTACGCTGATATCGGAAGAGTGGCAGAAAAAGATGTAACCCTTGCCATTACCCTGAAAGTTGGGGCAATGCTTGAAAAAAATAAAGATTTCAAGGTAATCTATACAAGAAAGATTGATGAATACCCTTCATTATCAGACAGAACCAACCTTGCCAACAGAAGTAAAGCAGATCTTTTCGTGTCTATTCACTGTAATTCTGCGACGAGAAATACCGCTTACGGAACCGAAACTTATGTTCAGGGACCGGATCAAAATGATACCAACCTTGAAGTTGCTAAAAGAGAAAATGACGTGATCTTTCTGGATGAAAAAGATAAACAAACGTTTGGTTCTTATGACGCAAGCTCCCCAGAATCTTTAATTGCCTTAAAGCTTCAGCAAAGTAAATATCTGGAATCAAGTTTATTGCTAGGTGGATTGGTAGAAGATAATTTTGTGAATAAAGATAAAAGGTTTTCAAGAGGTGTTTTCCAGAAAAACCTTCACGTGCTTCGTATGAACGCGATGCCTTCTGTACTTATTGAGACCGGATTTATCAATCATCCGGAAGAAAGCCATTATTTAGCTTCAGAAAAAGGTCAGGAAGAAATTTCACAAAGTATTTTTCAGGCGATTATTGATTATAAAAAAGCCATCGACAGAAAATCAGGAGGTTCTTCAATTGCTGCACAAAAACCTGAACCTGTAAAACCTGCAGAAGTTGCTCTTAAAAATGATTTCAGAATTTTATTAATGAGTGCTCCTACAAAATATAATGATGGGGATCCTGCGTTGAAAGGATTGAATTACATTCTTCCTATCAAAGAAAATGGTTTGTATAAATATTATTACGGGGTGACGAATATGGCTTCGGTAAAAGATATTAATATTAAAACAGCTAAAGATGCCGGGTTTAAGAATGCATACGCAGTAGGATTTATGCCAAATCAAAGACTGAATTCTGGATATTATACGATAGAAGTCTATGTGGGAGAAAAACTGAATGGTAATTCATTCATCATTCAAACCCTGAAAGATGTAGAAAGAAATAAAGAAAGTGGTGTCTTCTATTATACTTACGGAAAGATGTACACGCTGGAAGATGCTGTAAAAACTCAGAAAGAGCTGGAGGCAAAAGGAATTAAAAACACTGTCATTCAGAAAGTTTATAAATAACTCTAAAAAATAATTTTGAAGTTAAAAAGTTAATCATTACTTTTGCAACCTCAAAATTTGGCCTATTCGTCTAGTGGTCAGGACTCAAGGTTTTCATCCTTGCAACAGGAGTTCGATTCTCCTATAGGCTACCAAATTTACTATACAATCCCTGACTTATAAAGTTCAGGGATTTTTTATTTATAAATCAATGGAATTCTATGCCATTTTAAAAGAGTTCTGATACACTCTTCATCCAAAAATCTTTTTTTTATTTTTGCACTACTAAATCTACAGATCGAAAGATCTTTTTTTAAAACAAAACAGATAATATGAAACAATTCTTTACTATTATAGCCCTTACTCTGCTTGCTCCTCTAAGTTTTGCTCAATACTTCACTCTTACCCCGAATGGATTTTTATCAGAAGGGAAAAATAATTATACCGTTGTTGATTTTCCCAACACAAAGCAAAATAATATTTATAAAAATGTGTTAAACGCATTAAATACAATGTACAAAGATCCAAAAAAAGTACTGACTTTAGTAGACGGAGAAAGTATTACCATTAACGATATGAAGAATATGTAATTCCTCACAGGGCAAAATCAAATCCTATACAAATAGGAAAAACTAACTATGAATTTGATGTATCCTATACTATATCCATATTATTTAAGGATAATAAAATGCGTATTAATAGTCCCACATTTGAATGCAGAAGATGGATGACAACAGATTACTCCGCTAAATGGGTTTACCTTACATTGAATAAAGACAAAAAATCAAAAGCCTCTATATACGGTAAGGAAAATGAAATTAACGCACAAGACTCTTATGATGCACTTAATAAACACTTTAATAATTTAATTGCGGAAATCATCAAGAAATCTAAAACGGTTAATGATTGGTAAAACAGAATGAAAATTGAATAATAGAACATTCAAAAGAAATATAGCAACTTCAAAATACGTACTTAATCTCTACTTTTGGTGTCATAGAACTATTTCATTAAAATATCTTTTATAACCTCTGAAATACATATTTTTCATTTCACTTCACTTTTTTCAAAAAAAATAATTATATTGTATTCCAGTTATTTAAATATGATTGTTAAAAAAATTATATTTAAGATTTTGTTGATTAGAAAAAATTACTAACTTTGCAGCCGCTTAGAAGGAAATGAATTGTAAGAAAAAGCTATTTAAACAGTTTTCGATTCATCTCTTCAAAAGCGAAAAACTCATACAATGCCGGATTTAAAAATACAAGAAGCGAAATTGCTTTTTAAGAAAATCCACTCTAACCCCAAAAGTTACGATTTAAAAATCAATGAAGATGGGATATCAGGCAGAGATGATGAAATAAGTTTCAGACTTTATAGGACGGGAGAAAGGGTAGCTTTTGAAGTAACGATTGACGAACTTACCTTCACCAATACCACTGGAGAATGGAACAACGCGATGATTATGCTGGAAAGCACAATCAAGAAAATAGAAAGAGAAGACGAAAATTTTAAAATAGAACAGGCGATAGATAAACTAAGAAAATACTTATCTGAAGAAAATTAAAAATTTTTAAAGAAAAGTTTGGTAGTTTCAAAAATAGTTTATACTTTTGCACTCACATTTGAACGATATGGCAAATCATAAATCAGCATTAAAAAGAATCAGACAAAACGAAGTAAGAAGACTTCGTAACAGATATTACCACAAGACAGCTAGAACAGCTTTGAAAGTGTTAAGAAATGAAGAAAATAAAGCTGCTGCTACTGAGCAGTTGCCTAAAGTTATCGCTTTATTGGATAAATTAGCTAAGAAAAACATTATCCACAAAAACAAAGCTGCTAACTTAAAAAGTAAATTAACTAAGCACGTTAACAAACTAGCTTAATAAGTATAGCTGGCCCGTTCGTCTATCGGTTAGGACCTCAGATTTTCATTCTGGTAAGAGGGGTTCGATTCCCCTACGGGCTACAACTTAAATACTACTAACCGAGTATTTAAGATAAGAGTTGAAACTTATAAAAACAAAAAATACTAACCTCGTATTCATTACGGTTGTATAGATGGCCCGTTCGTCTATCGGTTAGGACCTCAGATTTTCATTCTGGTAAGAGGGGTTCGATTCCCCTACGGGCTACTAAAAGAGATTTCATTTGAAGTCTCTTTTTTGTTTTCTATTCCGTTTCAAAATAGAAATTGTTAATTTTCTCTTTAACGCTCCCGATCGCTGAAGCTTTGCATTTCAATGTAAATATTTTCGGTTGCAATGGCGTTCTACTCAGCTAATGATAACAATACTTAACTCGCTTAACTATAAAAGTTCAATACCTTAAACTTTGAACACAAAACCCACAAAGTTTTTTTTGATTACCCAATGTTTTAAGTTTCACTAAGCCGTTTCACTTATAAAAGACAATAAAAAGTTTATTTACTTTCTCCCTAAGTTTTAGATTGAGCCCATTTCACTCAGCAAATGAAAACAACTGTTTTAAACTAAATTAATAAACAGGGAACACTCAATTACCACTTTGATATTAAACCTAACAGGTTTAAAACCTGTTAGGTTTGGATAAACAAGAACTTTAAGCATTAAACTTTGAACTTCGAATTAAAAACTATACCTTTGTAATTCATCAGATGATATGATGTTTAAAATAATGCAGATTCAAAGAAAGACCTTAGCTGAAGAAGTAGCCGAAAGATTGTTGAAAGGAATTCTCAATGATGAATATCTTATTGGAGAAAAACTTCCGATTGAGCCTGAGCTGATGAAAATCTACGGAGTTGGGCGTTCCAGCATTCGTGAGGCAATAAAAATTTTACTGATAAAAGGAATTCTCAGCGTTCAGCAAGGCGTCGGAACCTTTGTTGTTTCTAAAAATGCGCAAGAATCTCTGGAAACGCAAATGGATAAAGCAAAGCTTGAAGATGTATTGGAAGTAAGATCAATCCTAGATGCGAAAATTGCAGGAAAAGCAGCAGCCCATCGTACAGAGGAAGATTTGAAAACCATTAAAATGTTTTTAGATCTTAGAAATAAACTTGCCGACGATAGAAAAGCACTAGAATGTTATGAAGCCGATGTTAATTTTCATGTTTCTATTGCCAAAGCTTGTGGAAATAGTCTTTTGAAAGAAATCTTCATCATTGCAAGCAAGCATATTCTGAGTTCTTTTGAGCATCGCCATAATAACGATACAGAACCATTTAAAATTTCTCAGAAAATCCATTCGGATCTTTATCTGGCCATTGAAAATAAAGATTCTGAAAAAGCTGAATTTATTGCGCAGCAAATTGTAGACAGAATTTATTAAAATAAAAAAATTTAATCCAATTCATCAGATGATATGATGAATATAAAAATCCTATTCTTATGGAAAATATAAAGGCTCCGACAATTGACACCACAAAAATTGTTTACCCTATTTTATTTATGATCAGTTTTTCACATTTCCTGAATGACCTGATCCAATCTACCATCCCATCCCTCTACCCTATTCTGAAGGGAGAATTCAGTTTATCATTTGCTCAAATTGGGATTATTACGTTGGTATTTCAATTAACGGCATCCATTTTACAACCGTTTGTCGGAATTTATACCGATAAAAAACCTAATCCGAGATCATTAGCGATTGGCATGGGATTATCAATGGCGGGTTTGTTATTATTGGCTGCCGCTCATCAATATTATGTGATCTTAATTTCAGTGGCTTTGATAGGAATGGGATCATCCGTTTTCCATCCTGAAGCGTCAAGAGTTGCCCAATTGGCATCGGGCGGACAAAAAGGATTAGCACAATCGATCTTTCAGGTAGGTGGAAATTCGGGAAGCGCCATAGGCCCATTATTGGTCGCTTTAATTGTTCTTCCTTTAGGACAGGGCTATGTTGGCTTATTTGCTATCGCAGCATTTATCGGAATTATTGTATTATGGAGAATCGGAAACTGGTATGCAGAAAGATTATCATTAAAAAAATCGGCGAAACATCCGAGCGATATTATTGAAATACAATTATCTAAAAAGAAGGTACTTTTCTCGGTGACGATTTTATTGGCACTGGTATTTTCAAAGTATATTTATCTGGCTTCCATGACGAATTATTTTACCTTTTTCTTAATGGATAAATTCCATATTTCGGTAAAAGATTCTCAATTATATTTATTCATGTTCTTAGCTGCTGTTGCTGTCGGAACAATTTTGGGTGGAAAATTAGGCGATAAATACGGAAGAAAAAAAATCATCTGGATCTCCATTTTGGGAGCGGCACCATTTACCCTTTGCTTGCCTTATCTTCCGTTGTTCTGGACGATTGTTTTTGCCGTTATCATCGGATTAATCATTGCTTCAGCATTTTCAGCGATATTAGTTTATGCCACAGATTTAATGCCTAACAAAATTGGCTTGGTAGCAGGATTATTCTTTGGATTTATGTTTGGAATGGGAGGAATCGGTTCAGCTGTTTTAGGAGCAGTTGCCGATGATACAAGCATTGAATATGTCTTTAAAATATGTGCTTTTTTACCGTTAATGGGAATCATCACAGCCTTTTTACCAAACATCAAAGGAAGAAAAAAATAGCCTCCACCAAAGGCAAGAGGTGGAGGCTAAAAAACAAACTTGAATATGCTTGTGAAAAATTAGTTCTTCATCAATTTTTGTTGATAAACTGCTTTGTCCGTAACGATCTTCACGATGTAAATGCCTTTTGCAAGAGTACTTACATTTACTTGTCCGTTTTCGAATTTAGCATTTACTAATCTTCCCGATGCATCAAAAATAGAAACATTTACCACCTTATCCTGTGTCTTGATATTCAGAATATCAGTCGCAGGATTTGGATAAATGCTTAATTCGGTTTTCTTCACCTCAACAGTTGATAAAACTCCGCTTGTCGCATTCACTGTCAGCGTTTTTTCGACCACTTTACCGTTTGAGTTGAAGCTTATCACCACCTCAGCAGTTCCGTTTCCTTGTGGTGTTAAAACCAATTCGTCATTCAAATTAATTACCGCAGAAACTACATTTGGATTGCTGTTTGATTTCACTGCTTTTACAATAGAAGCAGAGGCGTTATCATCATCCGTAACAATTGTCTTTAAATCGATTGATGTTGCACTGTTTACATTAATCTGAGTTGGGAAAGTAGCCGCAACCACAGGATTTGTGTTATCCGGGAAAACTACGACAGCCGGGAACCAATAATAATCGTTTAATTTTAAAGTATTGGTTAAAGTTCCGCTGTTATTATAGGTGTGAAACCAGTTGTTTTGGTAATGAGCTCCGTAACCGCTTTCTGTGGTGTTAAGAATCAATTCATCGGTAATAGGATTTACACGTAAACCAGCTCCGTAAGGAATTTGTGGGAATGATCCTGTTTGCCCCGGAATGGTTGCAAAATTTTCATTGAATGTTTTGCTAGTTACATCAAACTTCACAATCTGTGTTCCTGAAGAAAAACTATTGATAGAATTGATCCAGTATAATGCATTATTCTGCTTACTTGCAGTAAAGCTTCCTGCATGCCAAGCGCCCCAAGAAGCAAAATATTTTGTAGTTGGAATATTATAAATTGTTGTGGCAAAAGTTGTCGGATGAATATTGACCAACTTTTGATCCTGAATTGCCCAAATACTCCCGTCTTTAGCCTGAACAATAGAATTGAAAGATCCCGAAATTGTCTGAATGACTGTATCTGTATTAGGATCAATAACAAAAATTCCGGCAGCCTGTTTTACGGCAAAAACATATTGAGAAGTTCTGATCATATTCCCGATTTGTCCTGCATAAGCACTTCCACCACCTGTTGTAGGAATGAGAGAACCTACCTGCATATTATCGATATCAAAAGTATAGATTCCGTTAGAAGCTCCAATGTACCCTTTGTGTTCGTTAACGCCTAAGAAAGATCTTCCGTCTCCCCCACCAATCGTATTAAAGCTGGCAATTTTCTGCATGGTTTGGGCATTAGCAACCACTAACCTTCCGCCTGGTGTATATTGTGTGTCACCACCATCAGCAGCTTGCTTAGAAACAAAATAGAATTTATCACCGTAAATTGTTCCGAATTGTGTAGTTGCTCCAAAAGCCTCATTATTATTCACATTGCTGTAAATTCTGTAATTAACGGTTCCATTTGGATTAACAAAATTTACAGAACCGTTGGTGTGGCCAAACCATTCTTCATTCACAATAAAATAGCCATTGGTAAAGTCAGTAGAATTTACATAAGGCGAAACCGGAGTTAATGTAGAAGAAATAGGGAAAGAATTCATATCAACATTAAAATTCCAAACATCCCAAGAACCATTTTGCAATTGTCTAGTTGAAGCACCTACCCCTGAATATCCAAAATCTGCATCCGCAGGATCTTTCACCCAATACGACCAATATCCGGTTGTCCAGCCAGATTTCCAGTGGTCGTTGGTATCTGCCGCGGTATAAGAATCAAAATCATATTCCGAAGTATTGATAATCCCTTCTGACGGATACAACGGATACATCGTGTCACCGTTTTTATACAATGCGTTGGAATTAATTCCATTTAAATCAAAACCAATTCCGCCCACAGCGGTACCAAACTGAGTTCCCTGTCTCAATAAAGTATAAAATCTATGATCTGCTTTTGCAATCGCTTTCAGCATATCTTCACCTGTCGCCGTACCATTCCATCTGAACCCCCAAACCAAGGCATCAGGATTTTTATTATCATTCCACTGAATCACCAAAGCCGCTTCGTTGGTTCCTGTTCCTACCCAATACTGAATGTCTGAAAAAGGCAAAGTAGTAGTGGTAAGATTCTGACTTTGCGCAGGCAAATTCTGCGAAAGGTCATTTCGGGGCACGCCCTGTACTTTTATCTGCGCATTGGTAAAGCATGCAAACAGAAAAAGCAATGTAAAAAGATAAAACTTTTTCATTTTTATTTAATTTTAGAAATATTGTTGAATTTATTTGAGATGTAAATCATAAGCGCCCGCCACTTCGGTGGAAACTTCGCCCAACCATCCTGCTTCCTGATTTACCCCGGTATACACTTTCACAAAATCGACTCCCGGAAGTTTTACATATTTTCCGTTTCGGTCTACCGCCCAGGAAATATCGATATTGGATGCTTCGTCATTATTCGGAGCATTATCTGCATATCCGAAATCGTAGGATTTTCCTACCCAATACGTTCCGGTTCCACTTTGGTCATGAAAATTATCCTGAAGTTTGGTTCCTGAAAAACCGTAAGATTGATCAGAAAGCCACAACGGATAATAGCTTTGGCTATGGAAGGTATTTTTTGTTTTAAATCCAGAATTCCCTTTATTATCCTCCCATTTGATGTACTCCACATCGGTTTGCCAATACTCATTCCCCGGAACCGGAACTTTATTACTATTGGGTTTGAAGTAAGTTATTGTATAGTCTTTTGTTGTTGTATTTTTAAAATATTCGCTTCCGGCAATTTCGTACCATTCATTATCGTCTGGCTTCCCGTTTTTATTCTTATCATAAGCCACCATGATGATTCCCGGCTCGCAAGATCCTGCGCGGTCTGTAGATCCGTTGGCAAAAAAAGCATTTCCCAACACTTTAAAATCTCTGCCGTTCATATTCGGAATCGTATGATCAAAACCGAATATCACATAACCGCCGTAGCCGCCAAGGGTAACCATGGAAGAATTTCCTCCTACAAGATAATCATTCGCTTTCTGAATCATCGCTGCTGAAGTACTTCCGTTTTCGTACTCCGGAATTTCATTAATAAACTGACCAACTGCAGGTTTAAAATCTAAAACCTTTGAAATATATTTGCTATAGTTTCCTGCTTCATGGTTCACAATGATTTTTGAATTATAGGTCTGAACATTCCCATTCCTTTCAATTTTCAGTGTTAAAGGATAGGTATCAACAGTCGGGCTGATGAATTCCAGTTCTGAATTTTGCGAAATAATAGAATCATTAATACTCCAAGTTACGTTTGCCGATACGTTTGTAGGAATACTCAAGACTTTAAAACGGTCAATAGAATACGATTCTTCAAGACCATTAAAAGTAAAATCGTCGTCATCACTTTTACAGGCTGCAGTTCCAACAAATAATACGGATAAAAGTGAGATCTTTAAATATTTAAAGTTATTGTTCTTCATTGTTAAGCTTTAATTATTTATATAAAAAGGCAAAGTGAGCAGGAATATTTCCGCCTTCAGTTTTCCATTTGAATTTTCCGTTCTTATCAAAACAATAAACATATCCTGTGACCACATAATTTCGGGCATCGGTAATATAAATATCTTCGGTGATAGGATTTACGGCAATTCCGTAAGGCGCTTTTATGGCATCCACATATTCCTGATCGATAATTTTAGTGGAAATTACCTGCTCGGTTTTCACATCGATAATT
>DKLU01000283.1 GCA_002455915.1 Chryseobacterium sp. UBA6632 | reverse complement strand
ATAGAAAGCGTTCCTACTTTGGTAAAATCTTCCGGCATGTGTGCCCAATCTTCGTAAACAATCGCCAACTCGAAATGATGGTTAATTGCCGTTTTTTTGATGTAATTTTCTAATGGCTGATTTTTAACAAATTTAGCATGATCGTTTTTGCGAAGTTTGGCCACTTCTATACTTCCCAAACCAAATGTATCTAACAAATGAATATTGTTGAAATAAGCAATGGCACCAATATCATTTGCCACCACTTTTGAATTTCTATAATATTGATGAAGAAAATCTGCCAGCTGAATCTGCTGATCATAAATATTTTTAGAGGCAACCGTCTGATAATTCAACATTTTCACAAAACGAATGTAAAATGTAGTCGCAAACAGCAAAATGATCCCTGCGAAAACAATTTTCATCTGTTTTTTATTTTCGAAAACGGTTTCTAAAAACGGAGCAATCGACAATAAAACCAAAACGACCAAATAAGCTTCATAACGAATCAGCCAACCAAAATTCGCAAATAATACATGAATGGAAAATCCGCCTAAAACAACCAATGCCACAGCATTTTTTTTAATTTTATCAAGGAAAGAATTTTCTTTTTTGGAAGTGATAAAAATTTGAACCAATAAAATTAAAACTAAAATTACCACAGATAATCCGCGATAGGCATTTCCGGCAATTCTTAATAAAAATCCACCAAGTCCGCTGAAAGTGTTTCCCTTTAAAATTAATGAATTTGGTAAAAAGAATGAGCCTTGTTGCAAGGAAATCAAACCATAAATTACCACAGGCAATAAAGAGAAAAGCCCTAAGAGAATGCTTTTGACAAGATCTTTTTTAATAAAGAAAAGATAAGCGCATATAAAAATGATAAAAAATAAACTTTCATATCTGAAACCTGTCGCCAAGATGGAAAATAAAATCAATGCCACGAAGCTTCTCATATTTCCTTTTTCCAGATATTCTCTGAAAAAAAGTAAGATGAGCACCATCGTCAAAGTATGGAAAACGTGCTCCATTCCTGAGATAATCATTAAATGCAAAGGCATCAGAAAAACTACTCCTAGTAATGCAACAGCATACGTTATTAAAGAATATCTTTTTAAATATTGATGCAAAACCAATAATAATGCAGCTCCGGCAACCATATTCGCCACCAACGGAATATATTCCCAATCTCCGAATAATTTAATTAAAACTGATAATAAAAAAGTAAAAAAAGGAGATGAAGTCGTGGAAGAAAACTCGTGCTTTGTAATTCCCCAAACTCCCGATTCTGCAAAACTTTTTGCCATCGAAAGGTGGATGTAGCTGTCATCCAACGGATAAATAAATCTTCCTGCAAATCCTGCCACCGATTGTATGCTGTAAACAATCAAAATTCCCAGTACGAGAAATACTGCGAAAAGTAATACCTTTTTTTTCATCTTTTTCATTTATTGAAAAAAAGAATGTTTTTATTTTCTGTGTTGAAAATTTTCGGTGAATTGATACAATCGCCAAACTCCATTCTTTCGTTTCCTCTTATGGGAATCAAAAATATTAAAATTAAATTACTTATCAAGCATAAAAGAGCGATTGTTAATGGCTTCGTTGTATTAACGTTGATTAACTTTGTCAAAGTTTTAATCTTTGACAAAGTTGTGCTGTATCTAAGATTTCAAAATTTCAAAAACAAAAGTTGTAGAAGTATCATAATTTCCGCCCTGTGTGGCTCCGAATAAAAATCGGGGAGTTTCTCCGTCCTTATCTAATAAAATCATAGGTCGCTCTAATCTTCCGAATCGGTTTAAATTTTTCGGCGGAGTTAGTTCATTAATATAACTTTTCATATTCAAATAAGCGATTTCTGGTTTCGACCATTGAAGTCCGTTTTTTGAAGTTAGATGTAAACCATATTCATGATTAAAAAATCCCATATCGCGGGCAATCATGTGATATTTTCCTTTTTGTTTCCAGACAAATGCATCTTCCAACTGTGCATTATTGGGTAATGATGAAAAATCAATCACAGGATTTTCTGAAACTTTTTCGTAAGGTCCAAACGGAGAAATGGATTTTGCCAAACCATATTTTCTATTTCCCCGAATTGGCCCTTTTTGAGTTTCATATTCATGCGTGTTCCATGATTTATAAAACAGCCAATATTTTCCGTCACTTCCTTTTACAAAAGCAGGATTCGTGGTACAATGATCGTCCCAAGCCCCTTCTTTTCCGGGAAGAAGCAATGGCTCATCCGGTCTTGTCCATTCTCCATCTAAACTTTTTGAAGTTGCTAAACCGATTCTTTTCGTATTGGTTTTTCCGTTAGAAGTTCCTATGAAGAAAAGCAGATAATCTTTACCTACTTTTTTAATTAAAGGATTATGACAAGTTGTTGCATCCCAAAAACCTTCACCTCTCGGCGCAAGAACAACTTGTTTATGTTGAAATTCGTCAAAAGGAGAATCGGCTTCCGCACGACAAATTTCAGAACCGTTGAGCCAACCTCCCATTCCTTTTTCTTTTTTCCATCGGGAATAAAAAAGATGTACTTTCCCGTCTTCACCCCAAATCGGAGAACTGCACCAAATGTAATATCCTTCCACAGCCAATGACCTTCCGATTGGTTTTAAATTGAAATAAGGCTTTTCATCCGAAGACATCAAGCTTGTAAATGACGATCCTAAAAATACAGCAGCAATGCCTAAAGCTGAAGTTTGCAGAAATTCTTTGCGGGTGAAAGGTTTGTGATTACTCATCTTATTTGTTTGATGACTAATTTAGATGAAATGTATTCAAGCAGTGTCCTGCGCCATCAGGTTTAGTTTTTACTAATTATACTTTTCTTTTTAATTTCACACAGTTTGTCATCCTGGAAGGATCTAGGCTAACATATTTTCTTCCTACCTTCTAATACTAAGTTTAGATCCCTACGGGGATGACAAATGCGGAGAATAATGGTAAAAAGAACTTTTCAAAAAAAAATAGAAAGTGTATATTAAAATTTATTACTTTTAATTTCTAAATAAAAATTCACAAAACGATGAGTACAAAAAATCAAATCAGTGTAGAAATACCGCTGAACGTAATAGCAGAGGTAAACCAAAAATTACAGGATTGCAGAGCACTGCTTGCTCCTTATTTACAGGGATTAACCGTAGAAGACAGAAAATCTCTTTTTAAAATGGGCGACAAAACATTAGCCACTGTACAGAAAGTAAAAGGCTATATGGAAACCAATCCTGAATTCACGCCTAACTACATGAACCAAACAGAATTTCTAAAAGACGAAGCTGTAGTGAGCGCACTTACACCACTCGGAAATCTGGCAACCCAGCTGGCTGCCGATATTGAAGATACCGTGATGCTTGCCGGAAGCGAAGCCCTTACAGCTGCCCTTTTCTATTACGGAACCACAAAAGAAGCTTCCGACAAAGGAATTGCCACTGCAAAACCTATTTACGAAGATCTTAGTCAGCGGTTTGTAAGAAAAGGAAACAGAACGATTCCTAAAAAAGAATAATTTTTGACTTACATTTTAAAAAACGACTCTTTTAGACTCATCAACCAGTATAAAAGAGTCGTTTTTCATAGTAAAAGATTCAACAACGAGCCTAAAAGACTCATCCACGAATCTCAAAGAGTGAACAACGAGGTAAAAAGACTGGTTATTCAGCCTAAAAGACTCGTTTTTGAGTATAAAAGATTGGGTGGTGAGTGTTTTTGGGTGGATGAGAATTATTATATACTTAATTATTTAATGAAAAGATTCGAGCTTAGATCCTTACAGGATGACAAATAGTGTGGATAAAAGTCGTCTTCGATTTCGCATACTCACAATCTTTAGCTACTATAATAAAAACAAAAGCGCAGGTTAATAATCTGCGCTTTTCTTATAAAGTTTTATTTCTTCGCTGCCGGTTTCTTAGCCGCAGGCTTTTTCACTGTTGTCGTTGCCTTCTTAGTGGTCGTTGTTTTCTTAGCGGTAGTTGCTTTTTTAGCGGCAGGTTTTTTCTTTTCTGCAAAAGCTTTCGGATCTTGGTCGGTGATCCATTTTTTAACCTCATCAAGAGAAATATCTTTCAGCTCTTCGCTTTCGTATTTTGTATCGTCTTTCTTCTTTGGAATTTTATAGATATTCTTTCCATGTTTTACGATAGGACCCCATCTTGCATTTTCAATGGAAATTTTTTCAGCTTCCCATTGTTGAATATAACGGTTGGCCTCTTTTTCCAACTTAGCTTCTACCAATTCGTTGATGTCGCCTTGAGAAAGATTTTCGAAGTTATATTTTTTCGGAACATTAATGAAAATACTTTGATACTTAATGAAAGGACCAAATCTTCCCGTTCCCTTTGTAATTGGTACACCTTTGTAAGAAGCAATCGGCGCGTCTGCCAATTTCTTTTCATTGATGATTTCTACCGCACGTTTTTGATCCACCGAAAGCGGATCTTCACCTTTCGGAATACTGATGTACGTTTCGCCCCATTTCACATAAGGTCCGAATCTTCCGACACCTACAGAAACTGGCTGACCGTCTACTTCACTCAGGTCGAAAGGCAGTCTGAACAATTCCATCGCCTCATCAAAAGTAATCGTTGCAATGTTTTGTCCGGCCATTAATGATGCGAAAATTGGCTTTTCCTCATCATCCGTCTCACCAATCTGGATCATCGCTCCAAATCTTCCGATTCTTGCATGAACGTTCTTGCCGGTTTTAGGATCAACTCCTAAAAGTCTGTCTCCTGTTGCTCTGTCTGCATTTTCTTCTACATCTTCAATTCTCGGATGGAATTTTGAGTAGAAATCTGTCATCATTTCTTTCCATTTTTGGTCACCGTTGGCAATTTCGTCGAAGCTTTCTTCAACTCTTGCTGTGAAACCGTAATCTAAGATTTCTTTAAAATTATCTGTTAAGAAATCACTTACAACTTCACCCGTGTCCGTAGGAACAAATTTATTTTTATCCCCTCCGAATTTTTCGTCAAGAACTTCTTTTTTAATTTTATCTTTTGCTAAAGACATCTTCACCACTTCTCTAATCTGTGGATCGATCTCTCTTTTGTCAACATATTCACGGTTTTGGATCGTCTGAATTGTCGGTGCATAAGTCGATGGACGACCGATTCCCAATTCTTCCAACTTTCTTACCAAACCAGCTTCCGTATATCTCGCGCTTGGCCTTGTGAATTTTTCTGTAGCGGTAATTTTTTTATAGTCTAAAACTTCACCAATCGTTACTTTCGGAAGCAATTTATCGTTGTTTTCATCGTCATCATCTTCCGCTTTCACAATTCCGTACGCTTTTAAGAAACCATCAAAAATGATTACTTCACCTTGCGCTTCAAAGTTTTGAGGAAGTTTTGCGTTTCCGATTTCGATTACTGTTTTCTCAATTTTAGCATTTGCCATCTGAGAAGCCAGTGTTCTTCTGTAAATTAACTGATACAATCTGTTTAATTGTGCATCACCGATACTTTTCACAGCAAAATCAGTTGGACGAATTGCTTCGTGAGCTTCCTGTGCCGATGCAGATTTCGTAGTATAATTTCTTGGTGCAGAATATTCCGCGCCGTATTCTGAGGTGATTTGTTTTTTTGCCCCTTCGATAGCCTCTTGAGAAAGGTTTACCGAGTCGGTTCTCATATAAGTAATGTACCCTTCTTCGTACAATCTTTGTGCAAGACGCATCGTGTTGGTTACATTATATCCTAATCTTGAAGAAGCTTCCTGTTGTAATGTAGAAGTGGTAAACGGTGCAGAAGCAGAACGTGTTCCCGGTCTCGTTTCAACATTTAAAACTTTAAACTCAGTTGTTCTTGCTAATTCTAAGAATTTTTCTGCGTCTTCTTCTTTTTCGAAGTCTTTTTTAAGTTTAGCAGCAATTTCCTGCTCGGTTTTGTTTAAGAAAACACCATCTAATTTGAAACTTGCCTTCGGAGTAAACTCACGAATTTCTTTTTCTCTTTCAACGATTAATCTTACCGCAACCGACTGTACTCTACCTGCCGATAATCCCGGTTTTACTTTTTTCCAAAGTACCGGAGACATTTCGAAACCTACGATTCTATCTAAAACTCTTCTTGCCTGTTGAGCATTTACCAAGTTTTGATCGATATCTCTAGGATTTTCAATAGATTTTAGAATGGCATTTTTAGTAATCTCATGGAAAACAATTCTTTTTCTGTTTTCCGGTTTCAATTTCAATTCTTCCGCCAAATGCCATGCAATAGCTTCTCCCTCGCGGTCTTCATCGGAAGCCAACCAAACCATTTCGGCTTTTTTCACAGCGGCTTTCAACTCAGTTACCAATTTCTTCTTGTCTGCAGAAACTTCATAATCCGGACTGAATGTAGACAAGTCAATCCCCATTCCTTTTTTAGGTAAATCTCGGATATGCCCAAAGCTGGATTTCACTTCGAAATCCTTACCTAAATATTTCTGAATAGTTTTTGCTTTTGCCGGTGACTCAACGATTACTAAATTTTTCGACATTCTAAAAATTTTTTGCAAAAGTAAAGCTTTTTTATTATATAGGTTTTGTAATCTGAGTTTAATTTAAAAATGAATATCATTTAATTAGGATCAATTAAAAAGAACGGAACCTCATCAAACCCTTTCATTAAAGCATTTTAGGCTAAAAAATAAAACACCTGAATTTGAAATTTAACCATTGATATAGAAATTTTCTTCAATGATGATAGACGGGGAAATTTCATTTACATAAAAAAGGATGAAATATTTTAAATATTCCATCCCTTTCACATTAATCAATTAATTAACTTATTGCTTGATGATCTTTACCATTGTATCGGAGTTTACCCTTACCAGATACACACCGGAAACCAATGTTGAAAGATC
>DKLU01000284.1 GCA_002455915.1 Chryseobacterium sp. UBA6632 | reverse complement strand
AAATATTTTAAATATCGCTTCCGAAAATGATATTATTTCCCTTGAAATTTATGATAATCTTGGAAGGTTTATTCTGAAAAGTAAAGATGAAAAATCTGTTAAGATAGATTATTTCCAAAATGGAGTCTATTATTTGAAAGTTCAGACCAAAGAGAAAATGTATTATGAAAAATTTATCAAGGAATAAATTGAAAAACCTCTCGGAATTGAGAGGTTTTCTATTCTATAAATATTTTTAAAACTCTAAATTATCAAAATCTTTAATTTCTGATAGCATAATAGGTTTTTGAGCTGGAATTTTGCTCCATGTTTCTTCAAAAACCTCTTCACCACTTTCAGCATTGGGATCTGTATTCACTTTATCCTGCTTTTTTCCAGTTAAAAAATTAATACTTGTTTCATTATTCACCACAGGGCCGTTATCATTACTTGCGTCATAGCCTATCAGCTGAAAATCGGAAGCTTTTAATCTAAAAGTATACTTCCAATAACCATATCTTCCGTGCGCATAATGAACAAATAAATTTCCTTTTTCAACATATACCATTAATTCTGGAGCATAGTAAGCACCGCCCTCTTCATTTTCGGATGAAAAGCATTTGTCATTTTCAGTAACCAACTGATAATCTCCATTTTTTGTTTTCAAAAGAACGATAATTCCTCTGCGGTTTCTATCTAATTTTCCACGATATTCATCTTGAATAATTTCGCTTTTTTCTGTTCCTTTGATGATTAAAATACAGTCTTCAAGTCCGTCGTTATTGAGATCACCGTTCACTTTTTCAAAGAGAACAAAGCCTTTCGGAATAAAACTATTGGGCTCCTTATTTGTTTTTACTGTTTCAACATGATTTTCTATTACCTTCTCTAAAGACAAAGCTTCGTTTTTTGCCGAAGAAGGCAGTTTATTTTCCTTTGAATCTTTACAGGCAACTGATAAAAATAATCCAGCCGCCACAAATGGTAAATACAATAAGTTTCTCATATATAACTATTAAGCCGAATTCCTGCTCGCATTAATATTTCCAAACAACGATCGCGTTACTAATTTTCCATATGCTTCCAGATCACCTTCGCCTTTCTGAATTTTCATTAAAGCATATTGCTGAATACTTAACAATGGCAATACAATTCTCTCACGGATTTTCACTGATTTTCTGGAAAGCGGATCTTCTTCCTGAAGCATTTTAAAGCCTGTCAATTCAAGCATAATATTCTTTGAAAGCGTATATTCATCAAATAAAACATTCCAGAAAGCACCGAATTTCGGGTTATTTTTAATATAATACGTCAACGGAAAGTACGTTTTATTCATACTCATCATAGAGTTCAGAACTAATGTTTTAAAGAAGTCCGAACCTTTATATAGTTCTCTCACTTCATCAAATCTTCCCTGCTCTTTTAACTGCTGCATGGCAAATCCGAAACCGAAGAATCCTGGAACGTTCTGCTTCAGCTGTGACCAAGATCCCACAAACGGAATTGCCCTTAAATCTTCAAATTTCAACTCGCTGTCGCCACCACGTTTCGAAGGTCGGCTGCCGATATTTGTTTTTCCGTAATATTCCAGCGTACTCATTTCCTGCAAATAAGGAACAAACATCGGATGCGCCTTTAAATCCGAATATTTTTTATAACTGATCTCTGCCAATTCAATGATTAGCGCTCTTTCTTTTTCTGTTAAATCTTTCTTTGCATTTTTGAAAACATCATTTTCCACTCCGGCGGTCAACAACTGCTCGAAGTTATATTTTGCCTGTTCTTTATTTCCGAAAATACTGGTGATCGTTTGCCCTTGAATGGTTAATTCAATTTTATTATTGGCAATTGTTTTACCCTGAGAAGCATAGAAATCGTGGGTTTTGCCACCACCTCTAGCGGGAGGTCCGCCTCTACCGTCGAAGAATACGACTTTAATTCCGTTTTGTTCGGAAAGTTGGGTCAATACTTCCTTCGCTTTATAAATTTCCCAGTTTGCTTTCAGATAACCTCCGTCTTTTGTTCCGTCTGAGAAACCTAACATTATGGTCTGCTGATTTCCTCTTTTCGCCAGATGTTTTTTGTAAACCGGATTCTGATACAGTTCATTCATCACATTTTCAGCATTGGCAAGACCTTCCATCGTTTCGAAAAGCGGAACAATATCCATATTAATTTCTTCATCCTGATAGCCGCAAACCTTGAAAAATGCATACACATTCATCACGTCTTTCACCGCATCAGAATTAGAAATAATATAACGGTTCATTCCTCTCAAGCCATTCAATTGCTGGATTTCGGTGATTTGAGAAACCGTTAACAATGTATCTTTTACAATATCTTCAAAATCATCAGGATTCACTTTTTCCGAGATTTGAATTAACTGATTAAATTTTTCCTCATAGGTTGCATCAGCAGTTCCGTTAATTTTGGCAAAAACATTATCAATCACTTTCTGATGAATTCTGCTGTCCTGACGAACATCTAATGTCGCAAAGTGCGTTCCAAAAATCTTCACACGATCTCTGAAATTAACCAAGGAATCAATAAATAAAGAATTGTGCTCTTCCAACAAAATCTTTTCGGCTTCATCAATTCTTTTGATAATATCTTCTGCGGTGATCTTTTCATTTCTGAAAATGGCACCATACAATTCATCGCTCAGTTTTTTTAGAACATCTGAAACTCCCCTGAAGCTTAATCTTCTTCTGACTGTTTTCAGGTTATTATAATAGGCTTTTAAAATCGCGGAATGTAGCTCTTCGGCTACTCTTTTCGTAACATCTGCCGTCACAAAAGGATTTCCGTCGCGGTCACCTCCCGGCCAAAACCCCAACTGAATCACATCTTCATGCAGATGAAAATGATCGCTTCCGAATGTTGTTTTTATTTTGGTAAACAATTCGCCAATCGTGTCGTAATACACGTATCTCAAATAATAGATAATGCTTAACGCCTCATCAATCGGAGTAGGTTTTTCTTTGTTCACAAACGGTGTTTTCCCCAATTGCTGCAAAAGCATATCGATATTGGTGATAGAATCTGTCGTGATCGCCTTTCTCAGATCATGAAGAATTCTTTGTACAGAATTTGGATAAAACTGCGTCGGGTGAGCAGTGAAAACAATTTTGATGGCAAAATCTTTTAGTTTTTCACGCACTTTCTCCAGTTTATGATCCTGATGTGAACGTTCGAAAAGATTGGTCACCGTTCCGTTATCACTTTCAGAGTGGAGATTCGGGAAAGCGGCATCTTCAATACTATCAAACAGAACCACCTGTCTTTCAATATATTGTATAATTTTAAAAAGCAGTTCTAGCTTCTGCTCTTCGGTCTGTAAATCGGTATGGTTTTTAAAGAATTCTTCTACAATTTCTTCGGGCGTTTTTCCGGCTTCGTAGCCGAGTTTACTTTCCTCACAAAGAAACGGGAGAAGCATCCCGATATTCGTCATTTTATCATAAGGCAGGCTCATAAATAATGAATTATAGATCTGGAACTTATTTTCCACAATCTGCCTGAATTTTTCTGCGCGTTGGTCGTGTATCATATAACAAATGTAGGAGATTTTGTTTTGAATTCAAATGAACTTTAGTTTAAAAATAATTAAAATTTGTAAGTTTTACCTTAAAACATTAACATTTTGATATTCGACATATTGATATATAATTTTTTCGCACTCTTTTTTATAGTTGAGTTTAAAATGTATCTTCGTTAAAATTTTTAATAACTATGATAAAGCAAAACATAAGTACTTTTTTGTTTTCTCTATTCGCTATTATTTGTCTGGGGCTTGCTGCTTATTTTATTAATCATCAGCCTACTTTCACTATTATACTTGCGATAGGTTTCCTCATTTTTGTACTGTTTGCCATCTCAGAATATTTATACAACAAGAACAAAAATGTTTTGATAAAGCTGAATTCCAGTTCCTCCGGAGTTATAATTTATCATTCTAAATTATTATTAATCAGACATTCACTGGGATATTTTATATTAATAATAATGGGAGCTTATCTCATCAGCCTAGTGGGATTGGATTACAAAAAATATGAAAGAAGAGATTATCTGTTTGTTGCAATAGGTTTATATCTAGCAATTTATTATCTCATTAAACTTTTAAAAACACTTATAAAATTCAATCATAAAGAAATCTTGATTATCAATGAAACCGGAATCACATTACATTCTGAAAAAATGATGTGGAGTGAGATTAAAAATGAAAAAATAATTACCACAGAAGAATCTTCAGGACATTCGCAATCTAAATATGTTGTAAAATATTTATCTTTTAATTATAAAAGCAAGACAATTAAATTTAAAATTGATGATTTAGACACTCCGGATTATTTCATTGTACAATATCTCAAATTGTATAGAAACAGGTTGAATAAAAATAATTTTGGAAATCATCTCAACCAAGAAATAAAATCTGATTTCTCATTTTTTGAAAATATTTTGAAGTTTAGCGATTTATTTTCTTTGGAAGAAAAGCAACTTAGTAAAAACATTCAAAACATACAGCTTCTTGCTAAAAATAATCCAGAGGAATTAAAAAAATACTGTGAAAGCATCTCAGAAGTTGAAGAAAGTAATTTAGAATCTATTTATTACGCTTTGTCTGAAGACTCTGAAAATTGGATTTATTTTCTTTCCGATGAGTTCATAAGAATTTTTAAAATTGCTGAAAAAAATTCTGATTCTGATAAAATATTTGATATTCTTGACGAAATTTTCTGCGACGTTGAATATTCACCCAATTCAAAAAAAGTTGTTGATTTTTTATATCATAAACTTAGTCATTCAAACGATAAGATAAGGCTAAAAGCCCTTATATTTATTGATTTTTGGTTAAGCGAAAAAGATATTAACAGAAGTAACAGCGTCATTCAAAAAATGGTAAAAATGACCAAAGATGAAAACTGGAAAATCAGATGGTGTGCCCACGATATTCTCTCTTCTTACAGACTATTTAATAATGATGAAATTGCTATTCCTTTTCAAGATAAAATAAAAGCCAAAGTAAATAATCAATATGAAATTAATTAATCTAATGAAAAAAATATTCCTCTTTTTCATCATCACTTTTCTTTTCACCTCTTGTGGTGAAGATTGCTACAATGCTCCATTTCCCATCATTTTTGAATTCGTGAATGCCAATGATGAAAACTTAATTACCAATGGGACGCTTACCACATTTTCCGCCACCGAAGAAAATCAATCGGGAATACAATTGACAAAAACATCGGATGATAAAGTTGTTTTAGAAAATGTAGGTGCTTATAACGGAACAAAAAACTATACTTTTCATTCTAACGTTAAAAATTTTAATTTCTCAATTCAATCTTCTGAATTTAAAGGCGGTTGTGACGGCTACCAGATTAATAAACTGACATTTACCGGCGTGGGCATTGACGTAACAGACGAAAAAGGATATTATAAAATCGTATTGGAATAAATTTTGACATGGGTATATTTGCAAAAACAAAAGCATGAAATTATTTTTTCCGATCGCCTTGCTGTTATCAGGTTTTGTTTTCGGGCAGCAAGCGATTCCTTCCGATTTCAAAAAAATCCCGGAAATCCTTGATAATGTAGATCTTCTCTACCCTTTCATTGTTCCGGATAAAAAATATGAATATTGGTCGGTTCTTCGTAATGACAGCGATCCGGATCCCGATAAATCTATTATTTATGAAAGTCAGATGCCTGTTTTTATGACGCTTAATGATCAAGCACCCGAAAAAGGTTTTTTTCAGGAATGTATAGGCAACAGATGTTTTTCTTACATTTTGGCTTGTGAAAACAGTCAATCTAAATATTTTTCCAGCAATCAGCAATTGAGAGATTTTATAGGAAGTATCGATAATCTCCCCGAAGCACTTTTATTAGCAAAAACTTATGACTTCAGTTTCGATTCAACAGATAAAACGGGAGGTTCTTACAAATTAGATAATCAGAACATTACGCTGTATTTATCTAAAGTCAAAAACTGTCCTCAGACCAAAGAATCTTTTTTAATTAAAATCAATAGAAAAACCGGAAAATTAGAAAGTAAAAGCAATGGGATTTATTATAAAAGTTCAGCATGTGTAAATCCATAATTTATTAAAAGCTCTCGATACAATTTTTCTTCACTTTGTTACGAAAAATCACTCGAGCTGACGTTTGATAAAAAGAACCATAAGTTTAAAAGTTCAAATTAAAAACTAATTATTTTCACCATGAAAAACCAAGTTCAATTGTTGAGAGAAAGTAAAAACTTAACTCAGACTGAGCTTGCAGAAAAGGCAGGAATTTCCTTAAGAACCGTCCAACGAATTGAATCGGGAAATATCCCCAAAGGCTTTACCTTAAAATCTCTGGCAAAAGCTTTAGAAACATCTACCGAAAATATTTTTATAAAAGAGGAAATTATTGATATTTCCAGAGCAAAATTGATTAATTTTTCTGCGTTGGCTGGAATAATCATTCCGTTTGGCGGCATTATTTTCCCGATGATTTTAACATATAAAACGACGGAACCCAGAAATAAAGAATTCGGCAAAAACATTGTCGCTGTTCAGATTATTCTGGCAATTGTAATGTCAGTTATAATGATCATCAGTCCGTTTATCCAAAAATTATTTTCGTTAAAAATTCCTGTTTTTATGATTTCTTTACTTCTATTTTTATGTTTGAAAGTCGCGATTGTGATGATAAATGGAATAAGCCTGAACAGGAAAAACGATTTACTTATTAATCTAAAAATCAATTTCTTATAATTAAAGTCACAAAACTGTCATATGATTGTCATATCATTTTTGCTGCAAAACCGGTTCAGAAAAGCGAATCTTGCATAAAAAAGCGAAATGAAAACTTTCAAAAAAATTACTCTTACTGTATTGATTATTTTTAGTCTGCTGTTCATTGGCGGTTATATTTATTTTAATCAAAAATTTACTCCACCCATCAACACACTTACCGTTTCCGGAAATTCAGGAAATATTCCTATAAAATGGATGAAAGATGGCGAGAATAATTACTCTGCTCTGCTGCTTCCTGTTAAGTTAAAAAACATTGACAAAACATTGTATATGCAGCTCGATACGGGAACTCCGACGACTGTTTTTTATCAAAAATCCTTAGAATCTATTCAGAAAAAATTCTTTCCGAATAAAAAATTTAATGAAATATTTTCAGATTTTAATTTAAACAAAATGAAAATTAATTCTCCTTATTTTTCAGTGATTAATTATGGAAGTTCAATTAATTTTAAAGATCCAAAAGCTATTCCTATCATTGGAACTATCGGCAGTGATTTACTGGAGAAAAGAATTATTATTTTAGATTTCAAGAATACAGTTTGTTCATTTACAGAAACCATCAATGAAGAAGGATTTTCTGACTTTGAATTTAAAAAACGAAAAATTTTACTTCCTGCAAAAATTGGAAATAAAACACTAAAACTCATGTATGATTCCGGAACAAGCGGCTATGAGCTCATCACCAATTTAGAAGGCTGGAATAAATACAGAATTCCGAAAAGCCCGGAAAAGCATGAAAAAGGAAATGCCTGGGGAAATACGTTAACAATAAAAACATCGGCTGCAAACCAAAAACTTGAAATCGCCAATTCTGTTTTACAGCTTTCAGAAATTACATATATCGAAGGTACCTCCAAAATTCAGAAATTCCTCATGAAAAGTTCCGGAATGGAAGGAATGTTGGGCAATAAAATCTTTATCAATTCAACCTTAATTTTAGACTGTAACAATAAAAAATTTACAGTAAAAAGGTAAATTGAATTATAATTTATGGTTATATATTCAATAGTTGGATGATTTAAGTTTATATTTTAAGTATTTTTTTGTAGTTTCGTTTTCATAACCTTCGAAAACTATGAAAACTAAAAAATTAAACGAACTGAGTTTAGATGAACTTAAAGCGAAAGAGAAAAACAGTCAAATAATCGTTATTGTTTTGGGAAGTTTTATGGTTCTTACCTGCTGCATTCTTCTGTATGTTTCCATTACCTCTAAAAAACCTGCATTGGCGGCTATTTCCGTTGCATGTTTCGGATCTTTACTCCCAAGTCTTGCTGTTTTAAAGCAGATAAAAGACGAAATAAAAAGCAGAGATTCAAAATAAATTCACAAAAAAACAAATAACGATGGAAAATATTTGTCTCAACTGTAATGAAATGATTACAGCTAATTTCTGTGGCAATTGTGGGCAGAAAAAATACAAAAGAATCAACAGAAAATATGTGGTAGATGAAGTTCAGTATACTTTTCTTCACACCAATAAAGGCTTTCTGTACTCGGTAAAAAATATTCTCAAAAATCCGGGAAAAACAGCAAAAGATTTTATTGAAGGAAACCGTGTTAATCATTACAAACCGATACTTCTCGCTTTTGTTCTCAGTGGTATTTCTGCATTTATTTCATACAAGATTATTCATTTCGAAAAAGTACTTAAGGCATTTTACGAAGAATACACACCGAATTCTCCCGTTTTGACAGATTTTATGGCAACTCTTAACAGCTACAATTCCATTTTTATGCTGTTGCTGGTTCCGTTTTTTGCTCTTTTGTCCAAAACGGTATTCATGAAATGGGGGCAGAATTATTATGAACATGTCGTCATGAACGCCTTTGTACTTTCATATTACAATATCTGCAACATCATTTTTGTGTATCCTATTCTGTTTTTTATACGAGATGATATTCAATTGTTTGCCATTTTTACCAGCTTCATCTTATTTGCCGGAAGTTTTTTCATGCTGATTTGGTTTTACAAAGGTTTTTATAACGAACGTTCGTTGAAAACCATCATTTTACGTGTTCTTGGAATTTTTGGATTGATTGTAGTCGCTTACTTTATCGCACTTGTTATAGTTGGTATTGGATTCAGCATTTATGCTTATATTAAAGGTCCTGAAGCAGTTCAATATTTACTTCCGAAAAAATAAAGATTATCTTTTATAAATTAATAACCACAAGAGTAATTTGCAGACACTTTTGTGGTTATTTTTTATGCTAAAAAGCCAATAGTTTATATAAAAAATAATGATATTAATTTTAAAACTTTCTTAACTTAGATTTCATGATGCTTTCCGTAAATTTGGCTTACAAAAATTTAAGAACAATGCTTAATTTCGAATTTAAAAATCCAACAAAAATACTTTTCGGGAAAGGTGAAATTGCTAAAATTTCAAAAGAAATTCCTACAGATGCTAAAATTTTAATGATCTATGGTAGCGGAAGTATCAAGAACAATGGCGTTTACGATCAGGTAAAAGCAGCTTTGAAAGATCACGATTTATATGAATTTGGCGGCGTTCCTGCCAATCCGGAATATGAAGTGCTGATTAATGCTTTAAACTTTATCAAGGAAAATAATATCACGTATCTTCTGGCTGTAGGTGGCGGTTCTGTGATCGACGGAACGAAATTCCTTTCTGCTGCAGCCAATTATGACGGTGAACCTTGGGAAATCCTGACAAAACCTGTACGAACTTTTGAAGGTGAAGGAATGCCTTTCGGAAGTATTTTAACATTACCTGCAACAGGTTCTGAAATGAATTCCGGATATGTGATTTCTAGAAGAGAAACCAACGAAAAATTATCATCAGGCGGTCCCGGACTTTTCCCTGAATTTTCAGTTTTAGACCCTGAAGTGGTAAGAACTATTCCTAAAAACCAAATCGTGAATGGCCTTACAGATGCTTACACTCACGTTTTGGAACAGTATATGACGGCACCTTCTTCGGCAGATTTGCAAGAAAGAATTGCTGAAAGTATTTTGATCAGCTTACAGGAAACGGCACCAAAAGTATTGGCAGATGATTTTAATTATGACGCGGCCGGAAACTTCATGTGGTGTTGTACCATGGCTTTGAATGGACTGATTCAGAAAGGAGTTATTACGGATTGGGCAGTTCATGCAATGGGGCACGAATTAACGGCTTATTTCGGAATCGATCACGCAAGAACACTGGCAATCATCGCGCCTTCTCATTACCGTTATAATTTTGAAGCTAAAAAAGGGAAATTAGCTCAATACGCAGAAAGAGTTTGGGGTGTGAAAGAAGGTTCTGTTGAAGAAAAAGCAGAATTAGGAATTAAAAAATTAGAAGAATTCTTCCACAGCCTGCATATTCAGACTAAACTTTCAGAATACACAGAAGATTTCAACGGAACAGCGGAAAGAGTGGAAAAAGCCTTTACAGAAAGAAACTGGTTAGGTCTTGGAGAACATAAAAATCTTACACCACAAGATGCTTATAAAATTGTGGAAATGAGTTATTAATATAGAAGGATGCAGGAAGTTGAATGCGGGAAGTTTTAATCATTGAGATTATTTACATCAAGGAATCCGCAAGACTTCCAGCTCCCCGCTTCCATCTTCCAACCCTCAAATTATATTTTTTACAAACATTCGTTTAAAAAACCTGAATTTCATTAGAGATATTTCAAATTTATTTATATTTTAGCATATTCTTAAATTTGTAAAAATGAAAAAACAATTACTTTTATTTGCCTTTTCCGCGCTAGCACTTACTTCTTGCGAAGATGATAATATTAAAGCTTATGAATTAGACATCATGAAGGGCGATTGGAAGGTAAGCAAAATAGAGTATGTTTCAGGAAAAGACAATAAAACAGTAATTACTACAGATACAATTACAGGATGTGAAGCTAAGAGTTTTATTACTTTCAGAACAGATCTTTATGCTAAATATACTGCCTATACAGGAACAGGAGGAGCAGATTGTCAGGTAAGTGCGACGAGTGAAGGTACATACACTTACAATGAAGAAACAAAGGATCTTACTTTGAAATTCAAAAATGAAGATGATGATAAGTACAGAGTTACAGTTCTTACAAGCAAAGAATTGAGAATGATGGAATTACAAGATAAAGATGACATGCAGGATTATGATGGAGATGGAAAGCTTGATTATATCTATATAAATTATGTAAGATAAAAAACCTAAAACTCCCGAAGGC
>DKLU01000280.1:5588-5925 GCA_002455915.1 Chryseobacterium sp. UBA6632 | reverse complement strand
CTGTCAATCAAACAGATACGGTTTACCCTGCGTTTAAAAGACGCACGGCTGTATTCGGAAAAATCGTAGCCATACATTTCATAAACATCTTTAATCAGGTATTCTACTTCTTCATCTTTTACGATACTAGGTTCCAGCATTTAGAGTAATTTTTCAATAGCATTCATTAACAGATCCACATCTATTGGTTTTGAAACATAGTCCTGAGCGCCTGCATCCAGGCATTTTTGGCGATCTTCCGGCATTGCCTGAGCAGTAACCGCAATCACAGGAATTTGACTGATAGATGGTGTTTCTCGCATAATTTTAATCGCCTGATAGCCATCCATTTCCGGCA
>DKLU01000280.1:0-5335 GCA_002455915.1 Chryseobacterium sp. UBA6632 | reverse complement strand
CCATCCATTTCCGGCATCATCATATCCATCAACACGACCGTAAAATCATTATCATTTTTCAATACCTCAATGGCTTCCTGAGCCATCGTACAGCTTTCAATCTGATATCCGCGTGCTTTTAATGTTAATTTTAACGCAAATATATTTCGTGGATCATCATCCACAATTAAAACTTTCTTATTCATCAGAATTTTTGCTGTTTAACTTTCATACAACCAAACCCTAAGCAGAGACAACAACTGATCGATATCTACAGGTTTTGAGATATAATCGGATGCGCCTGCTGTGATACATTTTTCACGCTCCCCAATCATTGATTTTGCGGTAATGGCAATAATCGGAAGCCTTGTATACTTTGGCATTTTTCTAATTTCCCTAATAGATTCATAACCATCCATTTCCGGCATCATCATATCCATCAGGATGACATCTATATCAGGATTTTCTTTTAATTGCTGAAGAGCATGTTTCCCGTCCATGGCCACCACAACTTCAACTTTATATTTTTCTAAAGCTTTCGTTAAAGAGAAAATATTACGAACATCATCGTCGGTAATTAAGATTTTTTTACCGCTTAAAACTTCCGTTAATGAACCCAATACTTTATTTCTTACATTCTCAATCGAGCTGTTTTTTTCTTCCACCAAATGTAAAAACAAACCGACCTCATCTAAAATTCGCTGATAAGAATGCGCTTTTTTCACCACAATAGAATCAGCATATTGTTTGATTTTCAGCTCTTCAGATTTAGTTAAATTATGTTCTGTAAAGATAATAATTGGAAGGTTTTCCAATCCATCATAACTTTTGATTGATTCAATGATCTGGTATTCGTTTCCTTTTGAGGCTCCAATGTCCAAAATTACGCAATCTACGTGATCTGTCGTCAATGCTTTTACGCTATCTTCAACATTATTTTCTACGGATAAGGAAATATTGAAATTGCTCAGGAAGTAGGAAAGGGCACTCGCATGTTTGGCATTTTCTTCTACAATTAATACTTTTTGTGGACCTTTTTTCAGGGCTTCTTCAATTTTTCTGAAAACATCAGTCATTTGATCCAACGCTACAGGTTTGTTGATGAAATCAATCGCTCCCTTTATTAGACTTTCCTTTTTTACATGCAAAACAGACATCATGTGAACCGGAATATGTTTGGTTTCAGGATTAGATTTTAATTCATCCATCACTTGCCAACCGTCTTTTACAGGCAGCTGAACGTCTAGCAAAATCGCATGCGGACGATATTGTAAAGCCGCCGAAAGACCGTGATCTCCTCGTACCTCAACTACCGCTTTATAATTCTGTAAACGGGCGTATTTCAGAAGGGCTTTTGCGAAATTGGTATCGTCTTCAATGATTAAAATAACTTTATCATCCTGTTGAAGATTATTTCGGTCATCTTCCACATTTTCAGGGATTTCAAGCATGTTGATTGGCTCGGAAACTGCAACTTCCTGATCTCCTAAAATATGCTGAATTTCTTCTACATCTTCACGAATGGTTTCCACCAAATTTCTATCTGTTTCGATAGGCTCAACTTCAGCAATTGCTTTGATTGGAATAATCAGGCTGAATTCACTTCCCTCATTTACCTTACTTTTCAATATTAATTCTCCGCCTAATAATCTTGCAATTTCACGGCTTATTGATAATCCAAGACCGGTTCCTCCAAATTTTCTTCTCGTGGAGCCATCGGCTTGTTGGAAAGCTTCAAAGATAATTTTCTGTTTGTCTTCTGCAATCCCAATTCCTGTATCTTTTACCGAAAAGATGATGAAATCTTTCTTTTTAGCATCTTTTTGGATATGTAAATTGATGCTTCCTTTTGTGGTAAACTTCAACGCATTCGACAGTAAGTTTCTCAATACCTGATCTACTCTTAAGCGGTCGGTTTCAATTATTTTTTTAACATCTTCTTCAATGTTGATGTTGAATTGAAGCTTTTTCTCCTGAAATACGGGATTAAATAAATTTTTAAGATCTTTTACCACATCATCGATCACCACATCCTGATATTCCAGCGTCATTTTACCGGATTCGATTTTGGCTAAATCTAAAATCTCATCAATCAGGGTTAATAGGCTGCTTCCCGAACTTTGAATAACTTTTGCTGATTCAATTTGATCTTCATTTAAATTTTCCTCCGGATTTTCCGCCATCAGTCGTGAAAGCAGAAGAATCGAATTTAAAGGCGTTCGTAGTTCATGCGACATATTCGCCAAGAATTCGGACTTATATTTTGTGCTGAGCGCCAGTTCTTCTACCTTTTTCTGAATCTCATTATTACGCTCGGCAATCATGTGATTTCTTTCTTCCAGTAATCTAGAACGTTCTTCTAATTCTGCATTGGCTTGCATTAATTCTTCCTGCTGCACTTTCAGTTCTTCTTCGGAAGCCTGTAATTTTTGAGTCTGAGCTTCTAATTCTGTATTTAAATTCTCCAGTTCCGAATGCTGAACTTGTAATTCTTCAGACTGAGCCTGTGTTTCTTCCAGTAATTGCTGCTCTTTTTCGCGACCTTTTGCCGCACTTAGAGCAATGCCGATATTTCTGCTGCATTCCACAAAATAATCAACTCGATCTTCCTCAAAGTTTGAAGTTGAGCCTAATTCTAAAACACCGATGCTGTGCCCATCATATAAAATAGGAATCAATAAAATACCGTAAATTTTGATAGTGCTGCTTGCAAAAGTTACGACAAAATCGTCTTCATGAAGATTATTATAAACCTGAGATTTTTCATTGATAAAGACTTGCCCGACCATTCCTTCTCCAGGTTCGAAAGAACGTTTCATATTACCTTCCAAACCAAACGCTGAACTTAATCTTAAAACACCTTCGTCATAAAGATACAGCGAGCCGTTGATGCAACCTCCGTATTCAATCAATTCATTCAGAGATTCTTCCGAAACTTCTTTTACAGATTTATTTCCGACTAAAGATTCATTTAAAATGGCAAGCCCTTTCTGGCGCCAATCGCTTTTATTAATGGTATCAAACGAACTTTTTAATGATTCTGTCATATTATTTAATGACTCCACAAGGTCGCCCAAATCATCCTCAGAATTATCAACCACTTTTTGACTGTAATCCCCTTTGGCAACACGATTTGCAATTTGTTGAATGGCACTTACACGTCTGGCCATTTCAAGATCTTTTGCTTTCAGGGCTTTTTCCAATTTATCACGACGAATAAGATCGGCACGTAGTTTAATATAGAAAAATGCCGTTACAACGACCGCAGCAAGCGCAGAAAAAATAATAAATAAAACGGTTGTATTTGAAGATTGGTTGAGATCTTTTGTTTTTATAGCGAGCTGTGTTTCTTCATATTGCGAAAAATCTTTAACGATTTGTCGGCATTTATCCATATAAGATTTGCTCTCAACAATTTGCTGTTGCGTCATCATTTGTCCTTTTCTGCGGTTTTCCACAAAAAGTTTCATATTAGCCAAGTTGGCTTCTACATTTTTTTCAAGAGAGTCTAACAACTTTTGCTGATGCGGATCCTGAATATCTAAACTTTTCACATATTCAAAAGTTTTAGAATAATCAATCAGACTTCTTTTGTAAGGCTCGAGAAAACTTTCTCTTCCTGTAAGCTGATAGCCACGATTTCCGGTTTCAGCATCCAAAAGGGCAACCAAAACGTCTTTTACAGCGGTTACTGAACGTCTGCTTTTTCCAACACTTTCGCGATGGGTCATTTGGTTTTGGATACTTAAATAAGAAGCTATTGAGCTTGCTATTAAGATCAAAAGTGAAAATCCTACTCCAAACTGAAGATTTCGTATGATTTTTTTCGGCATGGAAATTAATTTAATGGTAATGTGAAATAGAATGTTGAACCTTCGTCAACAATACTGGAAACTCCGATGTGACCGTGGTGCTGTTTGATGATTTCTGAGCAGATAAAAAGCCCGATTCCCATTCCCTGAAACTGAAGGGAAGATTCTTCAACACGATAAAATTTATTGAAAACAGCTTCCTGTTTAAAATCAGGAATTCCGATTCCGAAGTCGGTAACATTTACTTTTACTTCCTGCTCTTCTTCGTCTACAAAAGTGGTTACAATAACCTGGTTGTTTTGTGGAGAATATTTGATGGCATTGGTAAGAAAGTTGATTAAAACCTGCTCAATTCTGATCTCATCAAAAGGAATTAAAATATCAGGAATGAAGCCGTCTCGTTTTATTTTTACCTTATTTTCATCATGGGTCTGCAAAATAGTTTCAATAGCATTGCTGATGACATTTTCAAGACTGGCTGGTTTTTTATTAATTTTCAGTTTGCCGTTTTCAATTTTAGAAACATCTAAAAGATCGGTAATCAAAGTATTAAGTTTTTCGATCTGATCATGAACTTTTACCATAAATCCTGCCTCGGCACTTTCTTTTTCAAGCTTTAATTTTCGGTCTAACAGCTGAACGTAAGCCTTGATACTTGTTAAAGGAGTTTTAAGCTCATGGCTCGCAATGCTCAAGAATTCATCCTTTTCCTTTTCTACTTTTTTCTGATCATCAATATCGGTGAAGGTTCCCACCCAGTTTTTAATACTATTTTCATCTCGAGCGGGCGTTACTCTCAAAAGATGATAACGATAATCTCCCGTCTTTATATTTTTAATTCGAACTTCAAGTTCCAGAAATTTTCCTTTCTTTTTACAACGTTCAAATTCTTCTTTAATATTGAGGTCATCGGGATGCGTTTCCGGAAATTCCTGTTCAGCATTGGAATAATCAAACCATTTACAATTTACAAAATCTACGATGCCTTCTTCGTTTAAGGTAAAAGCGATTTGTGGCAAAGACTCCAGCATCAGATGAAAATGATCGATTTGAGATTTCATGATTCCCTGCGATTCTCTTCTTCCTTTCACTTCAAGTTCCAGGCTTTGTTGCGTTTTTTTCATCGCCATATTCTGTTCCTGAAGGTTGTAAAATGTTTTTACCTTCAACATTAGAATTTCGGGATCTACAGGTTTCGTAACATAGTCTTTTCCTCCTGAAGCATATCCTTTGGTGATAAATCTTTTCTCGGTATTTACTGCCGATAAAAATATGATAGGAACTTCTTTCGTTTTGCTGTATCCCGCAAGGGTTTCTGCCACTTCGAAGCCATCCATATCCGGCATCTGAACATCCAGAATAATTAAAGCATAATTGTTTTTTAAAGCTTTTCCCAAGGCTTCTTCACCCGAATCTGCGGTGTCAACTTGAAAATCCTTAGATTCCAGTAATTTTTTTAGTGAATAAAGGTTGCTATGGTTATCGTCAACGATTAAAATCATGAGTAGGTTGTCAAAAATTATTTTAGGTATACTTGTTCAAAA
>DKLU01000212.1 GCA_002455915.1 Chryseobacterium sp. UBA6632 | reverse complement strand
AAGAACTTCTAAAGAAAAAATGGAGTTCTTCCAATATGCAAACCAAGATATGATGATCTCTATGCTTGGCGTATTGGATGATTTTGAAAGAGCTTTAAAAGAAATCGCTAAAAACGGAAATCCTGCTGACCTACAAGGTGTTGAATTAATTTACAATAAATTCAAAAATAAATTAACTGAAAAAGGGTTAAAAGCAATGGAAGTAAGAGCGGGAGACGCTTTTAATGTAGACTTCCATGAGGCAATCACTCAAATTCCTGCTCCATCAGAAGATTTGAAAGGGAAAATCGTAGACGTAATCGAAACAGGATATACTTTAGGTGATAAAGTGATTCGTTTTGCAAAAGTAGTTACAGGAAATTAAAACATAAGCAATAAGTAATGGGTAATAAGCAATTCTGAATATTTCCCATTTCTCATTACTAATTACTCATATAAAAGATGTCAAAAAGAGATTATTACGAGGTTCTTGAGATCAGCAAATCTGCATCGGCCGACGAAATAAAGAAAGCATACCGTAAAATGGCTATCAAATTTCACCCTGATAAAAATCCGGGCGATAAAGAAGCTGAAGAAAAATTCAAAGAAGCAGCAGAAGCTTACGAAGTTTTGAGCGACGAGCAAAAACGTGCAAGATACGACCAATACGGCCATGCAGGAGTTGGCGGAAACGGCGGATTTGGAGGCGGTGGTTTCGGCGGCGGAATGAACATGGAAGATATTTTCAGTCAGTTTGGAGATATTTTCGGTGGCGGCGGTTTCGGAGGATTTGGTGGCGGCGGTGGTCGTCAGCAGGTGAAAGGTTCTAATTTAAGAATCAGAATCAAGCTGAATCTTGAAGAAATGGTAAACGGAACGCAAAAAACCATTAAGGTTAAGAAAATGAAGATGGCAGAAGGTGCTACTTCAAAAACTTGTCCTACCTGTAACGGTTCCGGAGTTCAACTGAAAGTAATGAACACCATGTTCGGTCAGATGCAAACGCAGACGACTTGTGGAACTTGTCAGGGAATCGGGAAAGTTGCTGATAAAATTCCGGCCGGAGCAAATGCTCAGGGTCTTATCAAAGATGAAGAGGAAATCTCAATCAATATTCCTGCAGGAGCTAGAGACGGTATCCAGCTTAATGTAAGAGGTAAAGGTAACGACGCTCCTTTTGGTGGTGTACCGGGAGATCTATTGGTTATCATCGAGGAGGAAGTTGACAAAGTAATCAAAAGAGAAGGTGATAATCTTCATCAGGAATTATATATTTCTTTTGCTGAAGCGGCTTTGGGAACGAAAAAAGAAGTTCCGACCGTTGGCGGAAAAGTAAAAATTACCGTTGATGCAGGAACTCAATCCGGAAAAATCTTACGATTGGCTGGAAAAGGGCTTCCAAGCATCGATAGCTACGGGAAAGGTGATATGTTCATCCACATCAATGTATGGACGCCGCAAAAGCTTACGAAAGATCAAAAAGATTTCTTCGAAAAGCAAATGAACAGCGGAGAAATGGTGGCAGAACCATCCGGAAAAGAAAAAACTTTCTTTGATAAAGTGAAAGATTTATTCAACTAATCATATTAAAAGAGGCTTATTTTTAAGTCTCTTTTTATTTTGCATTATCCATCAAGTTTGTCATCCCCGTAGGGATCTAAGCTTAGTATTAGAAATATAATGGAAAGATTCGAGTCTAGATCCTTACAGGATGACAAATCTGATGGATATTACTAATTTTGGAATTAAAATTGAAATTTTCTTTTCACTAAATTTTAATCTATATTTGTTTAAACACCGAAACATTTACAGAAATTAATGGATTCCAAAACAGTATTTTTAAACGCTTGTCAAGCCATAGACAATCAGCTTGAAGGTTTTAAGATCTATGAAAAAGGACAACGGCTAAAAAAGGTCGCTTCCGATAAAGATATTTACTTTGAGATCACGTTTCAGAGTTATTGGATTCAGACTTTAGTTCCTGTCGGGAAAGGCGCTGAAGGATTTGATTTTTCAAGCAACGGAAAATAACTTTGGACGGCAAAACCTGACGGACATATTGCCATTGTTGATCTCAAAAGAAAGAAGTAATTTCAGGCATTGATACAAAAGTGTTGGGATTGCATCGTTTAAAATTCACTCCTGACGGAAAATATGTTTGTATTGTGAGTGCAAAACCGGAGAATTATTGTTTTATGATAGCAAAACCAGAAAAGAAGTCAAAAAAATAAATGCAGGACAAGGTGCGGCAATGTCCATGGATAAAGAAAAGAACAGGCTTTTTATGTCTTGTACGCCGAATAATTCTGTTTCAGTGATTGATTTGAATAAAATGGAGGTTATTCAGAAACTGGATATTGGTGGAAGACCAGATGGATTGACGATTGCAGAGGTTCGATAAGTTTTTTTATCAATAATAAGTTTTCATAAACACTTCGACTTCGCTCAGTGTGACATCTCTAATACTATGCTTCTTATTATAAATGTTGTAAGGTTGAGCTTAAATAATTTAACATTAAGCAATTAAGATTTTACTACTGAAAGAGCTTCAATAACATCAATTCATTGATTGTTAATCTTTAGCAAAAAAGAAAATTCTTAAATCCTTAATGTTAAAAAATAAACAGAGTTTATTTTAGTTAAGAGAATTAAGATTATAAAAAGCTTCAAATTTTACAGCAAATATTTCAGCTTTCGATTGATTAAAACCAAAAGTACACTCGAAATCAATAAACTTGAGGTGAAAAGAATATTTTGATATTGCTGAATAATTGGATAAGGAGATTTATAAATGAACTCCATTAAAAGTGGGTGGATGAGATAAATTGCAGTTGAGATACTTGCCAAAATTTTAGAATCTGTTTTGGCGGGAAGGTTTTTACAATATAAAAACAGTACTGGACAAGCCAACAGTAAAGAAAATAGAAGATCAATACTTTCCTTTTGATTTAAATGTAAAGCTCTGTAATTTAAAAAAGATTCAAAAATAACTAAGACCATAGAGAAAATAACCATGAAAAGAGAAGGTTTTCTTCGGATGTCGATTTGTAGTTTTTTGATTAAAAATCCCATCGCTAAAAACGGAAAGCAGACGAAAAGAAAGTTTCTGTACGTAGGGTATAAATTGAGCGTCTTGTCAAAACTTCCTTTATAGTAATGAATATTTCCGAGTAACTGAATCGCGTAGCCGCAGCAGAAAAATAGTAATCCTAAAATTATCAAAACTTTTGCTGAAGATTTTCTCAACATAAATAAAATAAGTCCGGAGAAGAAAGTTCCGATAAGATACCATAGATGATGATATCCGAAAAGAACATTCAAGGTATAATTATCTTTTTCTTTCCAAAACTGAAAATAAACGATAGACCAAATAATATACAGCAAAAGTATTCTTACCGACCATTTTTTTAATCGTTTAAAATCATCAACATAAAAAAAATAATATCCCGAAATAATCAGAAAAACAGGAACCGCAATTCTGAAAAGTCCGTTGACCAAGACATAACTTAAAGACGGATACGTCTCCCGCAACACATGCATATGCAGAAAAACCACAAAAATAGCAAGAACGATCTTTAAAATATCAATAGACAGACTTCTCATAACAATTAAAAAAGCTTATGAATATTCAATTGATTCATAAGCTTTATATATTTTCAAATGTAAGTTAATTATTTACTTTTTACCAAAGACAAAGCACCTTTTCCGATGGTGAAAAGAAGTACTGTTGCCAAACCTCCAATCAATCCAAATACAATTTCTTTCAAAGTATCCGGCCAGCTCGGGAATAAA
The DNA here is from genome assembly GCA_002455915.1 of Chryseobacterium sp. UBA6632. Classification (GTDB taxonomy): domain Bacteria; phylum Bacteroidota; class Bacteroidia; order Flavobacteriales; family Weeksellaceae; genus Chryseobacterium. The sequence continues at coordinate 349 of DKLU01000212.1, read as the reverse complement.
TGATGAAGAAATTCTACTCTGTGAGCGAAAATACCTCCGGCAACCATAATTAAGGCAATCGTTCCGATTACGCCTAATGCTTTAATCACAATCGGTAAAGCTTTCACTAAAATATGTCCCAGTTTTCCGAAGAAGCCTTTATCATTACTTTTTTTGATCAGTTTAAATCCGGCATCGTCCATTCTTACAATCAAAGCTACAATTCCGTAAACGCCAACTGTTGCAATAAATGCCACCAAACTCGTCACCAAAATCTGAGTGATAAAAGGATGACTTTCTTCTAAAACCGTTCCCAATGCAATAATCACAATCTCAATGGATAAAATAAAATCTGTGGTAATGGCTGATT
>DKLU01000431.1 GCA_002455915.1 Chryseobacterium sp. UBA6632 | reverse complement strand
TTCATGGTTATTAGTTTTTATCCCCGTCGCAAGTCGGGGATTTTGTTTTTTATAACGAGAAGGTTTTAACCGATTGATTCCGAATTGATAAGTTAAAAAACTTGGGGATTACGCGAAAAGTTTGTATCCATAAAGTTTGTCATTCCCGTAGGGATCTCACCATAGTTTTAGAAAACAAGACTAGAACGATTCTTTATTTTCTCTTTAACGCTATCAAGCGCTAAAGTTTTATATCTTATTTTAAATATTTTCGGTCGCAATGGCGTTCTACTCAGCAAATGATAGCAATATTTAACTCGATTAACTTTAAAAATTCAAAGCCTTACACTTTGAACACAAAGCCCACAAAGATTTTTTGACTTCTATTTGTTTTAAGTTTCAGAAAACGAAGTTTCGCCGATTCAGATTAAATCAATTTTATAATTGAGGCAAAGCCGTTCCACTTACAAAAGACAGTAAACTGACAGTTTGTAATAGTTTATATTAAAAATGAAAACGTATTAACTATTGTTTTTCAGTACGCTAGGAATCATTCCGTATTTTCTTTTAAAAGCAGCTGAAAAATGCCGCGGATTTTTGTATCCCACCAAATCTGAAACTTCACTGACATTCATACTGCCGTTGAGGAGCATTTTTTTTGCCTGAGTCATTTTAGCGGCGTTCCAAAAATTAAAAACTGTGGTTCCGAAAAGTTCTTTAAATCCTTTTTTTTAAGTAAAGTCATTGGTTCCGACATGATGAGCTAATTCTATAAGAGAATGATTTTTGTCTAAATTATTAACAATAAATTCTCTTACCACATATATTTTTTCTTCATCTTTTTTTATGAGTGAATATTTTGAAGTTTCATTGGAGAAAATCTGCTCAAGTTGTAAAAGAAAAAGTTCGCTTATTTTGGCTTCGAGATAAATTTTTTTGAAAAAGGTCTGCAAACCGTTGAATTTCTTGATTCTGAATTAAAAATCGAATAGGTTTTAAAAGATTTTTCCTTTTAACCTAAAAATAAAAAATTAGAAAAAAACATGAAATATTCAAATAAAATGGTCTTTCGCAGCAGGAATTGTAGTGTCTTTATGTTGGCTGATAGGAGACATTTTCGTTGCCGGTTTTGATTCAAATCCTGCCGATTACCCTATTTTTTCGAAAACCTATGCCGATCAGGTAGATGTTACTTTTGCCACCTGAATGTTGGAAGGTTCTACATCAAGATTAATGTTTGGTGCGTTGATTGGCGCATTAACGGGATCTTTGCTACTTCCCGTAACATGACTTGTTTTTCAGTTTTTTAAAAATAGAACAAAAGGATATGCCATTTTTACCTATTACGTTGTGCTGGTAGGAGCAGTTTTGTCTCCGTTGGGGCATGCCGGATTTTTCTATGTAGGTGAAATTTACAAAGCTATTTATCATACAGATGCAGCCGCCCATCCTTATCTTCTGGAAAAGGGAAGAGGCTTTATGAAAATGCTCAATATTGCCTGGGGAGCGGCAATTGGCGTTTTGGCAATCGGTTGGATTACTTTTGCGGTTTGCATTCTTTTAAACAAAACGCTGCTTCCAAGATTGATGGCCATTCTCACTCCATTTGTGTTAACTTTATTCATCATTCCACTAAAGCAAATATTACCACTTCCGTATTCAGGATGGGTGGGTGGAGCGATTTTCAATATCGCATATCTTATGTTTTTCAGTACGCTGTTGCTTTTTCTTTCAGTCAAAAATCTATTGTCTGAATGGTAAATTAAATTTTTTAATCTTTTATTTAGAGTCAGCTGTCTCATTGATGACTCGTGGTTAGCAGGAATAAAATATTCCTGCTTTTTAGCTTTATAATTAATTTTTAAGAAATATTCGTTTAAATAAATTTTTATATCTTGACAATTCTAATCGGAAAATTTTTTCACCTTTTTCGATTTATTTCTGTATTTACTGAATTGTACAATCTGTGAAATCACTCAGATTTTAAAAGTGTTAAAACTTGCTCTATTAATTATTCTTGAATAATTCATGCAGAAAATAAAAATTGATATAACCACTAAAATATGATAATATGAAAATAGGTTTAATTGGATTTGGAAAAGCAGGAAAAGCGGTCGCTAATGTGATCTTGCAACATCTTGATTTTTCATTAGAATGGGTTTTAAGAAGCAGTAAAACCATGGAAAATATTTCTGCGAAAGAATTTCTTGGCGTAGATTCTTCAGATCCTGCCCAGATTTTTTCGCAGCAAAACATAGATATTAATACATTATTTGAAAGTCATCCGGTTGATTTTATTATTGATTTTTCCAAAGAAGAAGGAATTTATACTTATGGAAAAGCTGCTGTTCAGAAAAATGTGAAAATTATTTCTGCTATTTCGCATTATAACGAAAAAGAAAAAGATTATTTAAAAGAGTTGTCAAAAGATGGCGTTGTTTTTTGGTCGCCGAATATTACTTTGGGAGTAAATTATCTACTATTTGCAGCGTCGTTGTTGAAAAATATTGCTCCTGAGGTTGATATTGAAGTGATTGAAGAACATTTTAAAGCAAAAGCCGGAATTTCGGGAACTGCCATGAAAATTGCAGAAACACTGGATATTGAAACAGAAAATATCAATTCCGTAAGAGCAGGAGGAATTGTCGGGAAACATGAAGTTATATTCGGATTCCCTTATCAAACGGTTCGTTTGGTTCATGAATCGATTTCGCGGGAAGCGTTTGGTAACGGAGCTTTATTTGTTGCTAAAAATCTTATTAATAAAGAAAACGGACTTTATAATTTTGAAGATATTTTAAAACCTTATTTTTTTAATGAAACAAAAAATAACTAAGAAGAATTGTGAATATTTTTCTAAAGTTTACTAGAATTGATTAAGACTTAAAAAGCAAAAGAGACTACAAAACTGCAGTCTCTTTTAATTTAAATATAGTATAGTTAAGATTCGGTGGCAACTAGAAAATAATTGTTTTGTGCGGGTTCTTTCCCGAATAAGCTTCTGAAAATGTTCTGAAATTCATGAATATATTTACATCTGATGTTATTTCCGTAAATTTTCAAGCCTTCAACAATTTTGTTCGAACTTAAATCGATATCATACTTAATAAAGGTTTCAGGTCTTTCATATCTTATTCTCAGTTCTGAACTGTAAGTTCTTGAAAACCCGAATTTTTCAAGCCACTCTTCTGTGATTTTAATCGGCGTAACTGCCTCTGCAGGAACGGAAAAACCTTCATTATCGCTCTCAATCTTTACAAAATATTGTTTGTTATCACTTTGGAAGATTTCCGTAACAGTAAAAATTTGATTTTTATATTCCACAAGGTTTTTAATCTTAAGATCCATGACATTCATAATACTTTGCTTTTTAGGTTGTTATATTTCCTGAATAGGAGAAATTTGGTACTTAGTATGTTTGCAAATAC